>CAWLAN010000018.1:0-24980 GCA_963854815.1 Planctomycetes bacterium UBA1146 | reverse complement strand
TCTTCCCATCGGTGGTCATGGCGAAAGCATGATTCGGCACACCCGAGCCGAAGTGGACGCCACCACTATCGAAACCGGGATCGCAACTGGTCGCCTCATAAAGGGCGCTGAGAGCACGATCCGGATCCCCCATGCAAGTCGGGGACCACATATCACGGATGGCGCCGAAAGAACTGTCTTCTCCCATCAACCACCGTACCGATCCATCTCCGCAACCACTGCGCCCGCTGTTCGGGGTGTCGGTGCCGCCACCGGTCGGCGTGGTCGGCCAGGGAATACCCCCGGGTGCACCTGCCACGGAAGCATCACCATTCCAGAGATCGACCAGTTCACCGAATACATCCGAGAAGGACTCATTCAACTGACCCGACTGGTTCTGGTAGATCAAATCGGCCGAGTGATCGGTGAGACCATGGCCAAACTCGTGTCCAACAATATCGTCAGTTGCCAGTCCATCACAATATGCCGTGCCGCTTCCGTTCCAGATCGCGTTTGGACAGATCGCATTATTCCAGTTGGCGGTGGCCCTCAATTCAATTCCTGCACCATTGAGACTGTCGCGGCCCAGACCACTGTTGAGCAACTGGTAAAAATCTCCCGTGTAGTCATAGATCCCATCGACATCTGCGTCGCCAGTCGGCGCAGCACCTTCTGGACGGACGAGGGTTCCTGGCAAACCACCACCACTTCCGTCATAGATACGGCGATTGATCGCCGAATGTACCGCCGGCCAATGATCGACCATCGTTCCATCGACGGCATCGATGAGAATGTGTTCGGGTAATACAGTCTCTGAACCTACAACCATGTGCCAGGCGAGATGGATGGTTCCATCGGAAGGATCTCCATACCAACCTGGATCGACGATCGTCAGGTGCTCTTCGGAAGCCTGGGGTTGTTCGATGCGAAGTTCACCGCCAGCGAGGAAAATCGCCTCTTCAAGGGTGACGACTGGATGGGTCGGAACATTGCCACGAATCGGATAGTAATCCCCGTTGACCGCCAGAAACTGTCCCTGCGGATCCTGGTGAATGATCAACTGTCCCGTGAACACATCGATCCCTCGATATACCTGCTGATATCTATGATGCAGGTTCTCCTGATCACACATATCGGTACGCATTCGACGAAGTTGTGTCCTGGGATCGGAGAGACCAAAGAGACGTCCGTGAATATCGAGAACCGCAAGAGGATCCTCCATATTCTCGATCTCGGGAATCGCGAGACCCCCCGGACCGGTAATCAAAGTGGCAAGACCTGTCACCGAAGAGCTGTGAATCATCAGTTCACCGGCTCCAGGCTGTCGATCATCGATAACTTGAGCACCCGATGGTGCTGCCAGAACGAGACATGCGGCCAGCGCCGCAACAAACCTGAAGAAGGACATTACGTCCCCCCTTTCGTGGTTCCCCTGACAAATCCGGCCGTTTGATGGATTCGTCGGGAAGACTTCGTCGCCCGGAACTCGGGCATCGTCATGGCGTGGCCTGGATGAAATTATTGGTGTGTTCGAGATCGAGATGAAACTGGGGAGAAGGAGAGCTGAACTATCTACCTGGAAGTGGGGAACTCGCCAGCAATAGCCTGGACCTTCTGCCTGGTTCTTATTCATAATCGGATTCCAGGGTGCGGTTGCTCCGCAAATCCTGACCTGTCCCATCCCGAAAGAGCCCGGGGGCGCCCATCGGGAGATCGGATCTCCCAATACCAAGGGGCGCATCCCGATCACTCGATCCGGTTCTCGTGTCGAGTCGGACCGTCTGTTTCAAAAAAAGGCCCTGTTTACGCCCTATCCACACCCATATAGGCTCTCCGGAGAGGGAGGAACGTCCGATGATCAAGGTGAGGGATCTGAGAAAGGTGTTTCGAGTACACCGGAAAGAACCTGGACTCGCAGCATCGGTGCGATCTCTCTTTCGACGCAACTGGGTCGATAAAGTCGCCGTCACCGGATCCACTTTCGATGTCAACGAGGGGGAAATCGTCGGTCTCATCGGAGCCAATGGTGCTGGCAAGACCACGCTGGTGAAGATGCTCTCGGGAATCATCCACCCCACCTCGGGAGAAGCCGAGGTTCTCGGACATGTGCCATGGCACCGGAATGATGATTTCCGCAGACAGATCGCCCTCGTCATGGGACAAAAAGCACAGATGTGGTGGGATCTCCCCGGTGCCGACTGCTTCGAACTGTTACGGGAGATCTACCAGATTCCGCGTGATCAATACCGGAAATCTCTCGAACGTCTTTCATCGATGCTGGGAATCGGCGAGGAGATGACGATCCAGATCCGTCGTCTATCTCTCGGTGAACGGATGAAGATGGAATTGATCGCGGCACTGCTCCATTCGCCACGGGTCGTTTATCTCGATGAACCCACCATCGGCCTCGACATCACCACGCAGAGAGCGGTTCGAGATTTCCTGCTCGATTACCGTCGTGAGAATGCTCCCGCGATGATCCTGACGAGCCACTACATGGAAGACATCGAACGACTCTGTGAGCGGATCATCATCATCCGCAAGGGAGACATCGTCTACGACGGAAGTCTCGAGCGTGTGATCCACGAATATGCCCCTTACAAGCAACTCCGGTTGAACATCCACCGTGCCTCGACCCTACAACCAGATTCGGAGGTGCTGGAGAAGATGGGGCAAGTTGTCGAATGCACTCCCGGTTCGATCTGCTTGCGCGTTTCACGTGCCAAGGTCCCAGAGGTCGCAGCAGAGTTGCTTCGAAAATACTCCGTGATCGATCTCTCCATCGAAGATCCGGAGATCGGAGACACCATCGAGAGAATCATGGCAGGAAGGACGGGAGATTCAGAATGAGTCTGTCGCTCTTCTTCCATCTGGTGAACCTCGAATCCAGGAAGTTGATGAGTTACCGGGTCGATTTCTGGATCACCATGCTGGTGAACCTGGTCGTGAATCTCGTGGTTCTGTGGGCATTGTGGACGGCAATCTTCGCTGAATCAGGCGCGGAAATCGTCGGTGGTTGGGATCTCCCGGGCATCCTTGCATACGGCGTGATGGTGTTTCTGACCGGGCGCATCGTTCGTGGAGGCGACCTCCAGATGACCATCTCCACAGACATCTACGATGGGGCCCTCAGTCGTTATCTGCTCTATCCCCGTCACTACGCCATCACCAAGTATGCCCAGCAGGTCGGCAATGTGATGCCGGACCTGTTTCAATCGGTGTTGATGGGCCTTGTGGCGATTCCGGTGCTAGGACTTTCCACCACGGCAACGGTGACTCCCCTGAGCGTGGCGATGGTGATTCCGACGATCCTCGTCGCGCACCTGCTGTTTTTCCTGATGAGTCTGATCCCCCAGTACATCGCCTTCTGGGCCGACAACGTATGGAGTCTGTCGGTATTGCTCAGATTCGTGACGATGCTGCTGGGCGGGGCGATGCTTCCGCTGTCGCTCTTCCCGGACCAGGTTCAGCAGGTTCTGCGCTGGCTCCCCTTCGTCTACCTGTTCGAGTTCCCGACACTGGTCGTGCTGGGGAAAGTCGATTTCACCCAGTGGTACATCGGAATCGGAACCTGCCTGTTGTGGTGCCTCGTCATCGGGACCCTCTCGGTGCCCGTATGGCGCAGGGGCGATCTCCGTTACACGGGAGTGGGCATCTGATGGTGAGATACCTGCGCCTCTACCTCCATTTTCTGAGATTCTCCTTCAGTCGCTCACTCGAGTACCGGATGGATTTCTGGTTTCGCATCGTCATGGATTGCATGTTTTATGCCGTCGAGTTGATCTTCTTCACGGTCCTCTATCAGCACACCGATCTGCTCGGTGGCTGGAATTACGACCAGGTGCTGATCTTCGTTGCTGGATACCTGGTCATCGATGCGATCCACATGACTGTCTTCAGCAACAATCTGTGGTGGTTGCCGATCTACGTGAACAAGGGAGACCTCGACTATTACATCGTGAGACCGGTCTCGTCGCTCTTTTTCCTCAGTTTGAGGGACTTCGCCGCAAACTCATTTTTGAACCTGGTCATCGCAGGGGGAATACTGGCGTGGGCGATACTTCGATACCCGGGAGAACTCGGAACCAGCAACCTGCTGTGGTTCCTGTTTCTGATTCTCAATGGCAATTTTCTGCACTATATCCTGCAGATGTATTTCATGATTCCCGTGTTCTGGACACACACCAACCGGGGTCTCGTGATGGCCTTCTTCTCGGCAACGAAACTGATGGAACGGCCTGATCGAATCTATCCGAAATGGACTCGCCGGATCTTGATGACGATCTTTCCGGTGCTGCTGGTGATCGCCCTACCGGCACGAGTGCTCTTCGATGGACCGGACCCGTTATTGATCGCGCAGATCCTCGGCGTCACCGCCATCGCATTTCTCGGAATGCGCGCCTTCTGGAACCTGGCATTACGCAACTATTCCAGCGCTTCCTCCTAGGGGTCGGAGGCGGGTTCCTCCGAGAGCGCCTGTTCGATCTTCTTGGTGACGAGTTGGGCCAGTTTCTTGCGGCCCTCCGTTTTGAAATGAACATCACCAGGAGCACGAAAAAGCCCTGCGGGAAACTGTCTGCTTGCAGCATGGAGATCGTTGATGGGGATGCGGTGCTTCTTCATCAACTTCTTGGCGATCTCGTTGTAGTGAATGTCGTCGCCCACCTTTCGACCTGGCTCCCCCTCCGGGACGTGAGTGATGCTGGCCCAGATCAACTTCGCACCGGTCTTCTCGAGGCGCAGGATCAGTTTTTCGAGATTTCTCCCGTACTGATCAGGAGTGAAGGTGATCTTGCCGTTCGTCTTGCCCTTCCGGTTGCTTCCAGGCGGATCGCGGTAGCACAGATCCCACAGTCCCCAGTTGAAGTGAATCACATCCCATTTGCGGTCACCGAGCCAGGCATCCAACTTGACAAGACCGGTGCCGGTGTGCTGGGCATTGCCGGGGTTGTGGATCACCTCAGCACGCCCCTCGAGAGCTTCCTTCACGAAAGGGGTGTAACCGATGGAGATGGAGTCGCCGATGATGAGAACCCTGGGTAATGATGAATCCGGTCGAACCGATTCCGGCCGGGACTCCTGGGAGAAGAGAGGGGGACACCAGATCATCGAAAACAGCAGTGCCCGATAGATCCAGCGCATAGCGACACCTCCCTGGGGTTCACATCGGGGCTTTTTCTCGATCCATGTGAGCCTAGAATACCCCCTGCAGAAACCAGCACACGATGCCTGATGGAAAAGGAAGCCGATGCCCGAAGAAACGGAGGGAATGCTCGATCTGGAGCAACTTTCCCACCTATCGAGAGCCAACGAGATCGATACGGTCATCGTCGTCTTCCCCGATCTATACGGTCGATTCATGGGAAAACGATTCGATGCAGACTTTTTCATCGACCATGTTGCCACCGGTGGGACTCACTGCTGCAGCTACCTGCTCACCGTCGACATGGAGATGGAACCGATCCCGGGCTACTCGCTGGCAAACTGGCAAAAGGGCTACGGAGATTTCCACATGGTTCCGGACCTCTCCACCCTTCGACGAGCCAGTTGGCTGGAGAAGTCAGCAATGGTGATCTGCGATCTCCTCGATGACAAAACTCACCAACCCATTCACGCCGCACCACGGTCGATCCTCCGTGCCCAGGTCGAACGTGCCTCAGATGCAGGCTTCCAGGTGATGGCCGCCAGCGAACTGGAATACTACCTGCTGGAAGATTCGTACCGGGAAGCGCACGAAAAGGGCTACGAGAATCTGCGAGCAGCGGGCTGGTATATCGAGGATTACCACATCCTGCAGGGGACCCGTCTCGAGAGTTTCAATGCTCCTGCGCGTCGACATCTACGACAGTCGGGCGTTCCGGTCGAAAACAGCAAGGGCGAATGGGGTCCGGGTCAGCACGAGTTGAACATCCAGTACTCCGATGTCTTGCAGATGGCCGATAGACACACCATCTACAAGCAATGCCTCAAGGAGATCGCTGATCAGCAGGAAAAAAGTGTCACCTTCATGGCCAAGTACTCCCCCGATCTGGCCGGGTCGAGTTCTCACCTGCACCTGAGTCTGTGGAATAATTCCCTCAACTCATTCGAGGGAGATCAAGAACTGGGCCCAATTCACTGTAGCGACAACTTCCGCTGGTTCCTCGGTGGCTGGCTCGCCCACGCTCAGGAGATGATGGTCTGCTACGCCCCCACGGTGAATTCGTACCGCCGCTATCAGAAAGGATCATGGGCGCCGACCGGAATCGCCTGGAGTCACGACAACCGGACCGCAGGATTTCGAGTGGTCGGCAGCGGTTCGAGTCTGCGAATCGAATGCAGGATTCCCGGTGCTGACTGTAATCCTTATCTCTCCTTCGCCGCAGCGGTGGCTTCGGGCCTCGACGGCATCGAGAACCGCACCGAACCACCACCGGCCTTCGAGGGAGATGTCTATTCAGCGCAGGGACTTGAACAGGTTCCTGGCTCGCTGAAGGAAGCCACCGCTTCCTTCTCGGAGAGTACCTTCGCCCGTAGTGCCCTCGGGGAAACAACCGTCGACCACTATCGTCATTTCTTCACCACCGAGTACCAGTCAGAGGACTGCGATGATCCTCACTGGGACCGCAAACGTTACTTCGAACGGATTTGAACACACCATGAAACGACCCTTCATCGGGATCCCGATGTATCCCCCGATCAAGGACGAGAACTTCACCTTGCCCGAGGTATACGTCTCGGCGGTGAGACGCGCAGGAGGTACCCCGCTGCTCATGCCTCCCGGCGAGGAGGACGTACGTCCCTGGACCGACCTGATCGATGGTTTGATCCTGGCGGGAGGCGGAGATGTCGACCCCGGAAATTACCTCGATAATTACCATCCCTCGATGGCATCGGTGGCTCCCGAAAGGGTTTCCCAGCAGCGGGATCGCACCGAAATGGAGGTGCTCCGTTTGTCGATGGAGAGGGAGATCCCCATCCTCGCGATCTGCCGCGGTTGCCAGCTACTGAACGTCCATCTGGGAGGATCGCTCTTGCTTCACCTTGCCGATCAGTTCGGGAAGGATGTCCCCCACGGAACTCCGGCAAAAGACTTCTCCAAGCACACCGTCGAGATAGTTCCCGGATCCAGCCTCGAAAAGAAGTTGGGTGCCACCTCTCTGGAAGTGTACTCATCCCATCACCAGGCAGTGGACAGGGTCGCAGCACCATTGACCGTGGTGGCTCGAGCCCCGGACGGATGCATCGAAGCCGTCGATATGGATGACTATCCGTGGCTGGCTGCGGTGCAGTGGCACCCCGAGGAGGTGGCGGAATCCAATCCCATGCATCAGTGCCTCTTCGATCAACTGGTGATAGCTGCACAGGAAATCCACTGACGTTTCGGCTCCTACAAGATCGGGAGGAATACCGATGAGATTGCACAATCGTGTCGCCCTCATCACTGGCGCAGCAAACGGAATCGGCAAGGAAACCTCGATTCTATTCGCCAAAGAGGGAGCCCGTGTCGTCGTCACCGACGTCGATGAGACTGCAGGAGAAATAGTGGTCAACGAGATCACCAGTTCCGGTGGAGAAGCGATCTTCTGTCACGGCGACGTCTCGAGCGCAAACGACTGCCAGCAGATGATCCAGTCCTGTGAGGATCACTTTGGACGTCTCGACGTTCTCTTCAACAACGCAGGAATCTTGCTCGGCGATGACGGGGATGCTGAAAGTACCGACGAGGAGATCTGGGACCAGACGATGAACGTCAACCTCAAGGGCGTCTTTTTCGGCTGCAAATACGGCATCCCCGCGATGCGCCGAGCCGGAGGAGGATCCATCATCAATACCGCCAGTTTCGTCGCGGTATTCGGATCGGCAACACCGCAGTTGGCCTACACTACCAGTAAGGGAGGAGTACTTGCTCTGACCCGCGAACTCTCGGTCATTCATGCCCGGGAAGGAATCCGGGTCAACGCGCTCTGTCCAGGCCCACTGAAGACCCAGATGCTGATGAATTTCCTCGATACCGAACAAAAAAGACAGAGACGTCTCGTTCACATTCCGATGGGTAGGTTCGGCGAGGCGCGAGAGATGGCACAGGCAGCACTCTACCTCGCTTCCGATGAATCATCTTACATGACCGGATCGACTTTTCTCGTCGACGGAGGCATCACCAGTGCCTACGTAACTCCGGAATAGGAATCAGATGACACTGGATCTCATCAATCCCTTCGATGGCTCACTGATCTGCTCTCTCGATCATGACTCCGAATCGGATGTCCAGGAGAAGTTGCAAGCCTCTCACCAGATTCAGCAGATCTGGAGCCGGGTTCCTCTCGAGAAAAGAATTTCCATCGTCGAGGAGGGGTTAGACCATTTTCGAGCCCGGGCACAGGAGACTGCCAGAGACGTTACCCTCCAGATGGGGAAACCGATCACCGAGGCGCGTAATGAACTCGAGACCGTCTTCGATCGAGCGAATTATATGCTATCGATCGCCGAGGAATCCCTGGCTGCAGAGGTTCTTCCGCAAAAGGAAGGCTTCCATCGAAGGATCGAACACGAACCTCTCGGAGTGGTCCTCAACCTCGCAGCCTGGAACTACCCTCTCATCATTCCCATCAACGTGGTCGTCCCCGCCCTCGTGGCAGGAAACACCGTACTCCTCAAGCACAGTGCTCGAACACCCCTCTCAGGAATGGCCTACCAGGATGCCTTCAAAGAACTGGAGATCCCGGGACTGGTCACGAACGTGATCCTGGGACATCCAGAGACCGCCCGACTGATCGCGGATGAGCGGATCGCGCACGTCGCCTTCACCGGTTCCGTGGCGGGAGGAGCCGCCATTCACCGGGAAACCGCAAAGCGTTTCATCGATTGCGGACTGGAACTGGGAGGGAACGATCCGGCATACATCGCCCAGGACGCCGACCTCCCATTTGCCATCGAGAACCTGGTCGAGGGAGCCTGCTACAACGCAGGGCAATCGTGCTGCGCAGTGGAACGGGTCTATGTTCACAGTTCCCATCTCGATGAATTCGTCGAGGGAGCATCTCGGGCGATGTCCCGGCTCAAGATGGGAAACCCCCTGCACGAATCCACCACACTCGGCCCGCTCATCGGAAGTGATGCTCTCGATCACCTGGAAACCCAGGTCCAGGATGCCCTCGAGCGTGGAGCCACCGTGGTCACCGGCGGAGAAAGGGTCTCCTGCGAAAAAGGCAATTTCTTTCCCCCGACACTGCTCGTGGGTGCCCCGAATGATTCGCTCGTGATGCAGGAGGAGAGTTTCGGACCGATTCTCCCCATCCTATCCGTAGCCACCGATGAAGAAGCTCTAGAACGGATGAATGACAACCGCTACGGACTGACCGCCTCGGTATGGACACGCGATCCCGAAAGAGCTGAACACTTCGCCCGACAGCTGAAAACCGGCACTGTTTTCCAGAATCGATGCGACTACCTCGATCCTGCGCTGCCCTGGACTGGAACCGGTGACAGCGGTAGAGGAACCACCCTTTCCCGCCACGGGTATTCTCACCTCACACGCCCCAAGGCGATCCACTTCCGTCTCTGAGTGGGAATCATCACGTGGACAAAAAAAGGCCCTCGCAACTTTCGTCACGAGGACCTCGCGGGTCCACGGTGCCCGTACGGGCACCGTCTGATGCCTCGGGTAACTAGAGGAACTTCGTGGTTCCGGGTCTCGGGATCTCCACCACCGGTGCAGGACCAAACTCGTACACTGACGGAGCCAGGTCCAGTTCACTTTTCTTCATTTCGTCCCAGGTGATGGTCTTGCCGGTGTATGCACAGGTTCTACCGAGGATGGAAGCCAGCGTACTGTCACACATGTACTCCCCGTTGTTGATTCTCTCACGCTCTCCCTTGATGGAGCGGAACAACTCGACCCATTCCGCGTCATACATGTCATTGGCAGATCCATCGAAACGCCAGTTGATTTCACCGTCGATGCGATGCTTCTGGATGGCAGCGGTTCCCCGGGTGCCATAAACATAATCACTGACATCCCCATCGGCTCCGGGCCACTGTCTGCAGGAGTGGAACAACTTGGTTCCATCTTCCCACTCGAAGACGGTGTTGAAGTGGTCATAGATATCGCCCCACTTCTCATCCGTGCGACAGATGCGGCCTCCGCTTGCAGAGCACTTCTTGGGAGGAACATCCTTCATCGCCCACATGATCTTGTCGATGCTATGGATGCTCTGTTCGGTGATGTGGTCACCACTGAGCCAGTGGAAGTAGTACCAGTTGCGAATCTGGTACTCCATCTCGGTCCACTCGTCCTTGCGTCCCCGATGCCACAATCCACCTGTGTTGTAAGTGCACTGGAGCGAAACGATGTCTCCGATGGCCCCATCGTGGATTCGTGCGATCGTCTGCTGCTTGGCGTCCTGATATCGATAACAGAGGCCACTGACGATCGTGAGCCCCTTCGCATCGGCCTGTCGGCACGCCTCGCGCACTCTGGCAACCCCGGGGGCATCGGTAGCAATCGGTTTTTCAGCGAAGATGTGTTTCCCGGCAGCAACTGCCTTCTCTATCTGCTGAGGACGGAAATGTGGAGTCGATCCAAGAATCACAACATCGCAGCAATCGGTGACCTTCTCGAAAGCATCCCATCCTGCAAACCGTCTCTCCTCGGGGACATCGATGCGGTCGGCATGATCTTCATCCAGCAGGTTCTTGTGAGATCTATCGACCTGATCACCGAAGATATCTCCCATGGCGACCAGTTTTGCACGCGGCTCGACATTCAGAGCATTCGTCACTGCTCCGGTCCCACGACCACCACAACCGATCAGGCCGACACGGATGGTGTCATCGACGCTATTATGGAAACCGGAAGGAAGAGCCTGTAGAGAAGTGGAACTGAGTGCTGCGGCGGCAAGAGCCCCTCCCGATGCACTCAGGAACACACGTCGATCGATTCCGGATGGATGATCTGAACAACTACTCTTGCCCTGATCGCTCATCGAGCGCCTCTCTTTCAAAGAAGGACCCCATAAGCCCTGTGGGGTCCCCTTCATGGTACTGACCGATCTGATCCGTCTCTAGCACCGGTAAGGTCAGTGATTCGTGAATCCGGGGAACTCGCCGAGCACCCGTGGGGGTCCTCCGGCGGGGTCGAAGAGAAGTGCTGAAGTGCCGGGAAAACTATCGAGAAGTGATTTTGCCTGCTTGACTTCGAGAACGGAAATCGCAGTGGCCAGTGCATCTGCGATCGCCCCCTCGGCTGCATGGACGGTGACAGCGTGAGGCCCAGGAACCCCCCATCCGGTGGCAGGATCAATGATGTGACTGTAGCGTTTGCCATCGATCTCGACAAATCTGGATGCATCGCCACTGGTGGCCACGGCTCCCCTTTCATCGAAGATCACCCGCACCACTCCCTCACTGCTCGAGGGACCACCGATCCCGTTGGGCCCAAGTTCCAGTCTCCAACCGTCTCGGCCGGGAGGCGGAACTCCGAGTGAAATATCACCTCCCCCGTCGATGAGGGTGTGCTCAATTCCCTGTGCCTCCATCACCTTCAATGCTGCGTCTGTAGCATAACCCTTCGCGATGCCTCCCAGGTCGATGGCGATTCCCTCACGCAGAAGTTGCACGGTCCCTGCATCGACATCGATGATGATGCTCTCGATTCCCACCGCTCGACGCGCCCGTTGCAACTCATCGGGACGAGGCAATCTACCGGCTCGCTGACACCGTCTCCACAATCTGACCAGCGGTCCCACGGTGGGATCGAAGGCACCTCCACTCTCACGAGAAATTTCGATGGCGAGCGATAGGATCTCGATCAGATCTCCACTGGCACTGACGGGATTCGCGCTGGGAGCCGTACGACACAACTGACGGATCTCGCTGTCGGGGTTAAAGTCGGAACAGGCCTGTTCGATTCGATCGATCATCTCCATCGCGAGCAAGGCTGCACGACCCACCTTCTGGGGATCGCGATGGTAAGACACGATGCGAAAACGGGTCCCCATGGCGGCGTGTTCGAGTTCCACCTTTTGTAGCGGCCCGAGGCACCCCCAGATCCCCAGCAACCCGAATACCACCGATATCTTCCACACCTTCGAGAGAGCGTGGCGCCTTGAGATCTGGACGGGAGACGCATGGTGGGACATCATGTTCCCCTTGTACCCCCCCGGGGCAGTTCGAACACCATTCTCGTGAATGGTACAGTCCATATCTGCCCGGAAGGATGCCATTGAATCCGTTGATCCTCGCTCTCTGGCTCTGCCACGCTCCCCTCTCTCCGATACCCCAGGATCCGATCTCGACGCCTCTGAAGAACTACACCGAGAAGATCCCAGAATCGGAGATCGAGATCACCTGGATCGCCATTCCGGTGGGAGAGACAGGTTATCCGAAGTCGATCCGTATCGGATCAACTGCTCAGGAGTCCGGCCGAAGCGACGATGAGGGCCCTACCTGGACCGTCGAGGTCGAGCCATTCTGGATCATGAAGTGTGAAGTCACCTGGGATGCTTACGATCTCTTTCGGCAACAGTACGGACTGTTGCAACAGCACCGGATTTCTACCGAGAAGGCCGGAGAAAAAACCTGGTCGGATGCCGTCAGCATCCCGACACCACTGTGGGAACAGGACTCCCGCCCGATCCTGGAAGGGCTGGGTACCCGGGGAGGATATCCTGCGGCAGACATCACCCAGCTCGCAGCGATGCAATTTTCGAAGTGGCTATCACGAAAAACCGGCAAGTTTCTGCGACTACCGACGGAGGCAGAGTGGGAATACGCGGCACGATGCGGGCAGGAGACGGCATACTCTTTCGGCGATGATCCTGCTCGACTCTCCGAGTTCGGCTGGTACTTCGATAACAGCGACTACGACGATCCCGACCTGGGTTATCCAGGACTCGGAGCTGGATATCGTAAGGTTGGAACCCTGGCCCCCAACCGGTGGGGAGTTCATGACCTTTACGGGAACGTGGCGGAATGGACCCTCGACAGTTATCAGACAAAAGCATATTCATCGCGAGCCGGAAAAACCCTGTCTGTAGCCGAGGCAGTGATCTGGCCCGAAAAGATGTGGCCCACGGTAGTCCGTGGAGGCTCCTGGCAGGACGACCCCCGGTTCTGTCGTTCAGCCGCGCGCATCCCCTCGACGAGGGAATGGCAGAAGCGAGATCCACAGATCCCCAAGAGCCTGTGGTGGTGCACCGATGCCTTCCACATCGGATTCCGACTGATACGACCCGTGAAGGAACCCGAGTCTTCCGGCCAGTGGTGGGATCCACAGGTCGAGTCGATCCAGCGCCAGCTCAAGGAAGGCTACAAGGAACTCAGGGTCCCCATCGAAAAGTCAGGCGCGAAGAAGGATGAATAGATTTCTCTTCTGTCTGTCTCTCATGGCGTTCTTGTCCGGGAATCTTCCGCTGCTGGGCCAGGATTCCACCTGGAAGCGAACCGATTCTGATGGTCCATACTTCCATTCCATCCAGTTGAGAGACTCCTCGGGACGGGTCATTGACCCCAGTGCACCGGACCCTGCACTTCCTGACCTCTCCGCCACCTGCGCACCTTGTCACGATGTCGTTGCCGCATCGGGTGGATTGCACGGCGGAGGTGGTCCCGATGGGAAGGCGGGTGAACCCTGGTTCTTGATGGATGCCCGCACTGCCACCAGTCTGCCGATGCATCACAGATCCTGGCCGGCGCTCTTCAAACCGGTTGATCTGGCAATTGATGGCGCGAGTTGGAGTGAGGCTTTTGGTCGCCATGACGCCGGTGGTAATGCCGGCACCACCATTGCGGGATCAGACTGCCTCGTATGCCATCTCGCCGAAGGCTACGATTTCGCGAAGCGAATCGAACACTTCGATGCCGGCCACTTCTCCACAGCCCCCTTCATCGCCGCAGGCCTCATCGATGCAGAAGGCAACTACGACACACCCAGATTCGATTCCGATGGCCGGATCAACCTGGACCTTCTCGCAGATGCGGGGCCCGATGCCTGTCTCCCCTGCCACACCGTAAGAAACCTCGAGACCGCTGAAAACCCCCGCTGGCTCCACGATGAAGACATCCATCTCTCGGCTGGAATGACCTGCGTCGATTGCCATAGATCCGGAATCGCTCATCACATCGTTCGAGGATACGAGGGAGAATCCCACCCGAGCGACCTGGATGTCTCGTCTTTGAGTTGTCGTGGCTGCCACATGGGAGATGGAGGCGGTCATCAGGGAGCCCCGAAACCACTCCATCAGGGTCTTCCCCCCTTCCACCTCGAAGAGATCCACTGCACCGGGTGTCATTCGGGACCGGTAGTAACTTCGAGCGCGATCCGGCAATGGACCTCCAGGGCACACCGACTCGGAGAACCGAGTCAAAAGCGCGATTCCACAACACCACCTCGAATCATCGCATCGATCTGGAGAGACGATTCGGGAAAACTCGGTCCGGTTCGCCTCGCCTGGCCCGATGGCTGGGGACTCCTCGATGAAAGCGGAGCGATTCGACCGATCGCCCCTGACCTCCTGCGCAGACCGTTACGCAAAACTCTCCGGGTGAGAGCGAACCTGGCGAAAGAAATCAGTGCCAGGTTATCCGGAAAAGATGCGACCGAGTTGATTCACGCCGCCTTGCTCGAGATCGATGAATCCATCGAAGAGG
Source organism: Planctomycetes bacterium UBA1146 (assembly GCA_963854815.1). Classification (GTDB taxonomy): domain Bacteria; phylum Planctomycetota; class UBA8108; order UBA1146; family UBA1146; genus UBA1146. Next base: position 10,373 of record CAWLAN010000018.1, on the reverse strand, counting down.
AAGGTGTGCCGGTTTTCTTCTCCGGTGGCCGGGTGCTGGCCAGTGATGGTGCCGGAGCCCTGAGTGAGGTCAGTTCCGATGCGGCCAGTGCCGTGAGATGGCCCATCGCGCATCCGGTTCGTCCAGCCAGGGCAGCGACCGGAGCCGGCGGCTGTACCGATTGTCATTCGAGCGCAAGTCGGTGGCTCTCCACCGCCGTCGGACCGATGTCGATACTGCCATTTCCTGGCGCACTTGGAGCATCCAGCCCCCTCGATGAAAACATCGTCGATGGGAATAGTTGGCGTAGCTGGTCGCTGCTCTTTGGCGGACGTGATGTGGGAAAGGTCTACTTCTCATTATGTGCAATACTCGCCATCTCCGGCGGTCTGCTGGCGCTGTGGCGCTCGCTCACCGAGGAGCACCGATGAAGAAGTGGCTCTCACTGCTGACCCTGCTACTGCTGCTTCTGGCAGCACTCACCTCGATCCCGGGGCTCCCCCCTGGTGTCGATCTGCGCGGTCGCTGGCTGCAGATACATCTGATCGTGGCGACACCGCTGGCGATCCTCATCGTCGCCTGGATCTGGTTCCACCAGGTCCGCCTGGATCTGGTGAAGGCATCGGCATGGCTCGGTATCAGCACGGGACTGGGACTGATCGTGATCCCGATGGTGGGACTCACAGGCACGGAATCGACCCACCACTGGGTACAAGGCCATGGCTGGCTGTCATTTCTCGGCGTCGGCCTGCTCGGCCTTTCTGCAGCGATGGCAAGTCGAAAAAAGGTGACGGAATTGAAACGCTAGTTCGATCCGGATTGGCGATCACATACTCCGACGGTATCGCCCACCCACCTCGTAGAGGGAACGAGTGATCTGACCCAGGCTTGCCACCCTGACCGTATCGATCAGCTCGCGAAAGGTATTTCCTCCCGCCAGTGCCACCTGCTGAAGCTGAACAAGGGCCGTTGCGGAGTCGGACTCGTTAGATTGCTGAAACTGCTGCAAATCGACAAGGCGCTGGTTTTTCTCCTCGGGAGTGGAACGACGCAGTTCGATCTCCTGAGTCTCCTCTGGATTTCCTTCGGGCCGGAGAAATGTGTTGATCCCGACGATGGGAATCTCACCGGAGTGCTTACGATGTTCGTAGAGTAGCGACTCCTCCTGGATCTTCGAGCGCTGGTACTGTCTTTCCATCGCTCCCAGAACTCCTCCACGATCATGGAGCCTCAGGAACTCCTCCAGTACTGCTTCCTCCACCAGGTCGGTGAGTTCGTCGATGATAAAGGCACCCTGGATGGGATTGTCGTTGCGGGCCAGTCCCATTTCCTCGGCAACGATGAGTTGAATCGCCATCGCTCGGCGAACCGAATCCTCGGTAGGGGTAGTGATCGCTTCATCGTAGGAATTCGTGTGCAACGAATTACATCGATCGTAGTAGGCCATCAGTGCCTGCAAAGTCGTACGAATATCATTAAAATCGATCTCCATCGAATGGAGTGATCTCCCAGAAGTCTGGATGTGATACTTCAACTTCTGACTTCGCTCGTTGGCGCCGTAGAGATCCCGCATCGCTACCGCCCAGATTCTGCGGGCCACTCTTCCCAGAACCGAGTACTCCGCATCCAATCCATTCGAGAAGAAGAAGGACAGATTACGTGCAAAGTCATCGATGGACATTCCCCGCGATAGATAGTACTCGACGTAGGTGAAGCCATTGGAGAGGGTGAACGCAAGTTGTGTGATGGGATTCGCGCCTGCCTCTGCAATATGATAGCCACTGATGGAAACCGAGTAATAATTGCGCACCTGTTCTTCGATGAAGAACTGCTGGATATCTCCCATCATTCTGAGTGCGAAATCGATTCCGAAGATGCAGGTGTTCTGGGCCTGATCTTCCTTGAGAATGTCAGCCTGGACCGTTCCCCGGAGGTTCTGAAACACATGGCCGTAAATTTGTGCCTTCTCCTGGGGACCCGGATCTGTCCCCTTCTCGGCGCGGAACTTTTCGATTTGCTGATCGATGGCGGTGTTGAAGTACATGGCAAGGATAATCGGTGCTGGGCCATTGATCGTCATCGAGACCGACGTACTCGGTGCACAGAGATCGAACCCCTCGTAGAGTTTCTTCATGTCGTCGAGGCAGCAGATGCTGACTCCGCTCTCCCCGACCTTGCCGTAAATATCCGGACGAATATCCGGATCTTCGCCGTACAGGGTGACTGAATCGAATGCAGTGGAAAGGCGGTGACTTTCCTCGTTCTCGCAGAGGTAGTGGAACCGTGCGTTGGTCTTATCTGGTGGGCCCTCACCGGCAAACATCCTCTTGGGACGTTCATCCTGTCTACGAAATGGAAAAACTCCCGCTGTGAAGGGGAATCTGCCAGGCAAGTTCTCGAGCATCAACCAGCGTGCCAGATCTCCCTGCCCCTTGAAGTGCGGCAGGGCAACCCTGGAAAACCGGGTCCCGGACAGGGTTTCGACGTGAAGAGGCTCTCGGATCTCACGATCTCGAACATTGAAGACCAGTTCTTCGGCTTGATAGGAAGCAGCCAGTTGTGGCCAATCATCGAGCAGACTTTTGATGCGGGGATCCATCGATCCTTTGATGGTCTGTGCCATCTCTTCCATCCGCTGGGAAGCATCGGAGTTCTCTGCTCGCAGAAGTTCGGCACTACGCTCGAGAGCCTCGGCATCGTGGGCAGCACGACAGGATTCCTGTGCAGCATCATGGTATTCGTGAACTGTCTTGACGATCTCTTGCAAGTAACCCGTGCGATCAGCAGGAATGATGGAGCACCTCTTGGACCCCTCGCTGGAGACGCGGTTCCTGTCGATCTTCCAACGGTCCACATCATTACTCGGAATCCGCTCCAGAAGAAAACTGTAAAACTTCTCCACTCCTGAATCATTGAAGTGACTGGCAACAGTCCCGAACACCGGAAGATCATCATCCGTAACATCGGGATCAAAAATGCCACGACTCCTGCGATACTGCTTTCGGACATCTCGAATCGCATCCTGCGCTCCTGCACGGTCGAACTTGTTGAGGACGACGATGTCGGCAAAATCGATCATGTCGATCTTCTCGAGTTGTGTCGCGGCACCGTATTCGGGAGTCATCACGTAGACGGAGAGATCGACGAGCCCGGTGATCATGCTGTCTCCCTGGCCGATCCCCGAAGTTTCGAGGATCACCAGATCGAACCCTTCCTCCAGAACCTGCTGCAGGGCCCCCTTGATCGCCTCTGGCACCTCGACACCACTCGATCGGGTCGCCAGGGAACGCACATAAGCGCGTGGGTTGTCGGCGCTGTTGATCCGGATGCGATCACCCAGCAGAGCTCCGCCAGTCCGACGTTTGGTCGGATCGACGGTGACGACTCCGAAACGGCGCTCAGGAAAATCCTGCAGCAACCGCCTGAGGATCTCGTCAGTCAGTGAGGATTTCCCTGCTCCTCCAGTCCCGGTGAGACCCACTACAGGCACCGTTGCCCCACCGCTGGAGAAAACCTCGCCAAGTTCTACCCTGGTAATCCGTTGCGGCAGCGCATCTCCGCGTTCGACAGTTCCATTGACAGATCCGACCCTCTCCAGCATGTCGGTGATCATCCCCTCGAGTCCGAGCTCACGCCCATCCTCGGAAGAATAGATCCGATCGATCCCGTAGTCGTGGAGTGCAGAGATCTCCTCGGGAACGATCACACCTCCACCACCACCGAATATCTTTATCCAGGTAGCATTCTTCTCGACGAGAAGATCTCGCATGTACTTGAAAAACTCATTGTGGCCGCCCTGATACGAAGATACCGCGATGGCATCTGCGTCTTCCTGGATCGCCGTATCGATGATTTCTTCGGCGCTCCGGTTGTGACCCAGATGGATCACCTCCGCGCCATGATCCTGAAGGATCCGACGGATGATGTTGATGGAGGCATCGTGGCCATCGAAAAGGCTCGCTGCAGTGACGAACCGCACCGGTCGCATCAATTCTCCTGGCTCGGGGATGGGCACCAACAGACGGAGGCGATCCCCGTTGGCATCCTCCGACAAGAGGCATCATCAAAGAGAAGCAGATTAGTTTCAAGTCGAGCCGGGAGGGAAGTTGCTGGTTCTCGGTCTCCTGGGCGATCAAATCAGCGTCCCAGGGGCCAAATAAGGGTATCGTCAGCTGCCAGTACGCTCCTCGTGCCTCGAGCCGTTGTAGCCGAAGATCTTGGTTTTCCCGTCGATGATCGTCTCCAGATGAACCGGCCGACCCCATATTTTCTCCAGGTTTTCCAGCACCCTACGAGCGTAATCCATCCTCAAAGAAGTCCCGGACCAATCGTGCTTCAGCAGCAATTCTCCCCTGTTACCATAATTTCCGCTCTCGACGCATATGCGCGGTCGACCACAATTCGATAGTTGCTCGAGGAGTTGATTCTTGATCTCAGGAAATCCCCTGTCATCGAGAACATACTGACCCTGTTGTCGATCAAACTTGTAAGTGAACATCTTGTGTTGTTCGCAGAACTCCTCGGTGAGGAACTCGTCGATGAATGTGATGTCGTTGTGAGTCCTACGAACCTCGAAAATCTTTTCCAGACCCCGGCCTTCAGCTTTGTCCCAGTCGGTGCGGCCATGTGCATCTTGGCATGAATCCCATTCGGACCCATGACGGCCTGAATCCCATCGTTCCTGGATATCTCTGTACATTTCGATGCCAAGTTTGTATGGGTTCAGCATCCCAGGATTGGAACCGAGCGTTCCGGAATGATGATCTGCGTAGTCGATCAACTCGGAAGAATCCAGGATCTTCGTGGTCATCATTTTCGAGTGCCAGAAGGAAGCCCAACCTTCGTTCATGATCTTGGTCATTCCCTGAGGCGCGAAGTAGTAGGCTTCCTCGCGGATGATAGAAAGCACATTTCTTTGCCAGCTCTTCAGCTGACCATGATGAAGAAGGAAATGAAGAACATCTCTTTGCGGTTCTGATGGAAAATTGTCAACTTCTTCTATCTTGTTGAGAATCTGTTCCTTTTCTCTGGCCAGGACTTCTGGTGGATTCACGAACTCTTCCATGTAGGGCTTCAGCTTGAACCGCGAACCATTAGCATCGAGCCGTTCCTGGTCCTTATCCTCTTCACTCCTGTGCTCACTGCCTGAAAAGTATGGAGAGTACATATCGATGAGGTGTTCGATCGAAAGACACAGGTCTATGAACTCCTCGACCACTTCCAGACCTTGCTCATCGATATGGCGACGAATTTTGACAGCATGATTCGATATGGTATCGATCATCTTTCGATTGGTTTGAGAGAACCAGCAGTTGTTCTTGAAGAAGTCGCTATGGCCATAGACATGCGCCATCACGAGTTTTTGATCCACGAGTGGATTGCAGCGCATCAGATACGCATAACAAGGATCATTATTGGTCACGAGTTCGTAGATCTTTGAAAGCCCGTAGGAGTATTGCTTCTGTAGCCCCTCGAACTGCATTCCCCAGCGCCAGTGGGGATAACGATTGGGGAATCCTCCATAGGCAGCAATCATGTTCATCTCGTCATAGTCAACGAGTTCGTAGATCACTTCGAAGAAATCGAGAGAAGCGTCCAGGGCGTACTGCCGGATGGTTTCTCTCCACTCCTCTATTTCTGGCGTGAGCACATGGTTGTTCATCATCTCAGCGCCCCTTGCCCAGGAAGGTCTTTATCGACGGGAGAATCTCATCCCTGGAGTTGATCTCCGAGAGAAGAACCTTCTCGTCGGTAGCGAATGCATCACGCAAATCCTTGATGAACTGACCGCTACCGTAGGCACTCTTGACCTGCCCGTAGCAAAAGACATTGCTGAAAGGTATCAGTGTCTCTCTCAAGAGTTCCAGGCACTGAGCTGTATCGTCTCCACCCCAGTTATCTCCATCCGAGAAGTGGAACGGGTAGATGTTCCACTCTGAAGGAGAGAATTCCTTCAGGATCAACTCCTTGGCAAGGTTGTAGGCACTGGAGATCTTCGTCCCACCGGATTCCCGGACGTGGAAGAAGGTATGTGAATCAACCAACTTCGCCTGAGCGTCGTGGATGATGTATCTGGTCTCCAGGTTCTCGTACTGGCTCTTGAGCCAGGTGTCGATCCAGAAGGATTCGATTCTGACGATGTCTTTCTGTTCATTCCCCATCGAACCCGAGACGTCCATCATGTAAATGATCAGCGCATTTGACTGAGGGAGTGACTTGGTTTTCCAGGACCGATATCTGCGATCCTCACGGATCGGAACGACACGTGGATTTTCAGGGTCATAGAGTCCTGAAGCAATCTGTCTGCGGAGCGCATTCTTGAAGGTACGTCTGAAGTGTCGCAGGGAATCTGGTCCGGTGCGATTGATCCCCGTGTAGCATTGTTTCTCGACCTGAATCGAATCACTACCGCGGGGTTCTATCCGGGGCAATTCCAGTTCTTCACCGAGGATGTCTGCGAGTTCATCGATGGTGACATCCACCTCGAGAATGTGCTCGCCCGGTTGATCTCCCGCTTGCGGTCCAGGAGGTGCCTGCTCTCCACCGAGCGGCTTGCCTTCTTCACCTTCACCCTGCCCCACTCCGCCCTGATCGGTGTGACCAAACCTGAAATCGGGAATATCGATCTGCGGAAGCGGAACACTGACGATGTTCTTTCCCTGGCGGGCGAGAATTTCACCCTGGGAAACATACTTCTTCAGGTTCTCCCGGATCTTTCCGCGAACAATCTTACGGAACCGGTTGGCATCGGGGTCAATCTTGCGCACAACTTTGACCTTCCGATACTTATTCTTGGGCCTTGGAGTCACCGCGTGCAAAGATGCTCGCAACGTAGTTCAGTACGTCAGTGGCACTGTCCTCGTTGTATCCGTACTGCTCGATGAGTCGTGTCTTCACGACATCGATCTTTGCCTGTGCATCCTTATCCACGACATCCGAGACCAGAGAAGTCAGTTTGATGGTGTCCTTCTTGTCCTCGAAGAGCTTCATCTCGAGAGCCTTCCTGAGACGAGCATTGGTCGTGTAATCAAAATGCTTGTGGTCAACAGCCAGTGCCCCGATGTAATTCATGATCTCCCTCCGGAAGTCGTCCTTCCGGCTCTCGGGAATATCAATCTTTTCCTCGATGGCACGGAGCAATCTTTCGTCCGGATCCTCGAACTGACCAGTATATGGATTGCGTACTTTTTCACGCTGGGTGTATGCCTTGACATTATCGATGTAGTTGGAACACAACTTCTGGATGGCGTCCTCGTCGGCACTGATAGCACGCTGAACCTCGTTCTTCACGATGTCCTCGTACTCAGACTTGACCACCGAGAGTAACTCACGGTACTGCGTTCGAACTTCCTCACTCGAGATCAAACTGTGGTTCTTGAGCCCTTCATCAATCTCGTTGAGCACCATGAATGGGTTCACATAGTTGTAATCTGAAACAAGCGCGTTCGAGATCTTATCCTGGATGTAACGAGGTGAAATTCCCTCGAGACCTTCACGCACCGCTTCGTCTCTGAGTTCTTTGACGTTTTCCTCGGTGAATCCTGACAGGCTCTTGCCATCGTAGAGGCTCATCTTTTGCGCGATCGAGATCTGGGCATTTTTGGGCTCCTCGAGACGGGTCAATACCGCCCACATTGCACAGACTTCGAGAGTATGAGGGGCCACGTGTTTCGTCATCGTGTTCTGACAGTAATCCTTGCGATAGATCCGCACTTCATCCTGCAGAGTTGTGTTGTAAGGAATGTCGATTTTCACGGTCCGGTCACGGAAGGCTTCCATCAACTCGTTGTTCTGTAACTTCCTGTATTCCGGTTCGTTCGTATGGCCGATGATTACCTCATCGATGGATGTCTGTGCGAAGCGCTTCGGCTTGATGAGATGTTCTTGACTGGCTCCGAGCAGATCGTAGAGGAACGCGACATCCAGTTTGAGAACCTCGATGAACTCGATGATTCCACGGTTCGCAATGTTGAATTCCCCGTCGAAGTTGAACGCCCTGGGATCGGATTCCGACCCGTATTCGGCAATTTTGCGGTAGTTGATGTCACCGGTCAGTTCTGTCGAATCCTGGTTCTTCTCATCCTTGGGCTGGAAGGTACCGATTCCGATGCGATCTTCTTCATTCATGACGAGACGACGCACTCGCACATGGTCCATCACCTTGTGCCAATCACCATCGTACTTCTGCATGTAGTAGTTGTAGTACCAACGGCTGAAAGGACAGACGCCTCCACGGAAACTGAGCGGGTATTTCGCTTTCCCTGTCGATTGGATGTTCTCGAGCAGTTCAGGACGGGACTCGTCGGGGACCAGGTACATCGGATCTTCATTCATCGGAGTATCAACCCACTCGCCGTCCTCGTCTTCCCACTGAAACGTGTAGAGGGCACCTTCGGGAACTCTGGAGTACCTCTCCAACCCCTTCTTCAACAGGTTGACGATGGTGCTCTTTGCCGACCCGACCGGTCCGTGGAGCAAAAGAACACGTCTTTCGGTGCCAAGACAATGAGCGGCAGACTTGAAGAAACTGACCAGTTGCTGGAGCGGCAGATCGAGTCCGAAGACTGCGTTCTCGCCATCTTGATCAGGATCATCGAAAAAGTTCCAGTGGACGCAATCGCGTGAAGTCAATTGGCTCGAAGACTCGCTCCCCTTGGAAACGATCATGTCATGAACTCGCTGAAAAGAAGTCCGGAGTACCTCCGGATTCTCGTAGGCGAGTTGCAGGTAATCGGGGAAACTCCCGGTCCAGTTCAGTTCCCGGTAGCGGTCCGTTTCAAGATTCTTCGAGACCAGCTCGAAGAGATTGTTGTGTTGATGCATTCGATCCTCCACCCAACTTCTTCTGTTCTTTTCGGCTGATGTGGCACGTGTCTTTAGCAAAGAAATACCAACCGAAAAGTGCACCACGAATGGACAGCGGGTCTGACAGAGTCCCCCATCACTCTCAATTCCCACATTTTCAGGAAAGACGGTGCCAGAGAAGGCTTCCTGTAACACTGACGATAGAAACGGGTAGAAGGTTCCCCTCGATGAGAAGCGGCGCAGGCCGCTGGGGCCTGCGCCGTCTCACATTCCAGGTTCCGAATAAATCGGAGCAATCAGTCCTTCACCTTGAAATCAGCATCCACGATCGGCTCTTCGCCGGATGGTTCAGATGCAGCAGAGGCCGCTGATTCGCCACCAGCGTTCGATGGGGACGGATCCTCATCAGCAGCACCCTGCTGGGAAGCCTGCTCGTAGATCCTGCGGGCCAGATCATGAGACGCCTCGTTCAGCGAGTCGATCGCTGCCCGGATCGAATCTTGAGTCGCCTCAGGCGCATCCTTGATCTTCTTGAGTCCAGCGAGGGCGCTCTCGATCTTCTCGACTTCACCCTCTTCCATCTTGTCGGAGTGCTCCTTGAGACTCGACTCGGTGGCATAACAGGCCTGATCGGCTTCGTTTCGAATCTCGACCAGTTCACGGGCCACCTTGTCTTCGTCAGCAAACTGCTCCGCTTCCTGACGCATTTTCTCGACCTCTTCCTCGCTGAGACCGGAAGAAGACTGGATCTTGATGGTCTGCTCCTTGCCGGTCCCCAGATCCCTGGCACTGACTTCAAGAATTCCGTTGGCATCGATGTCGAAAGAGACCTCGATCTGTGGAACACCCCTCGGAGCTGCCGGGATTCCGTCGAGTTGAAACTTGCCGAGGGTTCGATTGTCTTTCGCCATCTCCCTCTCACCCTGAAGGACATGGATGTCCACTGCAGGCTGATTGTCTGCAGCGGTCGAGAAGACCTGCTTCTTCTGGTGCGGGATGGTCGTGTTGCGCTCGATAAGTTTGGTGGTCACTCCACCGAGCGTCTCGATCCCCAGAGAGAGAGGAGTGACATCCAGTAGCAGTACTTCGCTGAGTTTTTCGTCACCGGCGAGGATTCCACCCTGGATGGCAGCCCCTATCGCCACCACTTCGTCCGGATTCACCGAGCGATTGGGTTCCTTGCCGAAAATCTTGATGACCATCTCCTGGATGGCGGGCATCCGGGTCGAGCCTCCCACCAGGATCACGGTATCGACCTGGTTCGGAGTCAGATCTGCATCGGAGAGCGCCAACTCACAGGGCCGACGAGTACTCTCCACGAGCGACAGAGCCTTCTGTTCGAATGTCGCACGGGTGATGGACATCTGGAGGTGTTTGGGGCCACTTGCATCGGCGGTGATGAAGGGCAAGTTCACCTCCGTCTCCGAACGGCTGGAGAGCTCGCACTTTGCCTTCTCGGCCGCTTCCTTCAGACGCTGAAGTGCCATCAGGTCCTGCCGGAGATCGATCCCCTGGTCCTTCTGGAACATCTCAGCGATGTACTCGATGAGAACATTGTCGAAGTCATCTCCGCCAAGCTGGGTATCTCC
>CAWLAN010000017.1:0-25476 GCA_963854815.1 Planctomycetes bacterium UBA1146 | reverse complement strand
AAGGTCTCATTCGCCACACCCATGGTCGGCTCGCCGAGGATCCAGACCGCTCTATCCGGTGGGATCGCTTCCAGTTCGGTGTCGAGGACGATGCGAACATCCCCATCGGTCGCCCAGGATTCGGCCAGCGCTCGCCATGCCTCGAGTCTCGGGCTGAGAGAAGGCAGAACGATCAACTGAGAAGAGGCACCGAAGATATCTCCGATGGTCGGTGGAGTCTCCGATCGATCGAGTTGACGAAACACATCGAATAAAGGATCGACCTTCACGGCAACCAGTCGCTCCGCCACCTCGAAGGACTGCTGTCGGGGAACCGTTGCATCGTCTCCGGGAGCAAACTCCACAATCTGTTGCTGCCACCAGGACGAAGTCGACAACTGGTAGTAAACCGGAATCCGGATCCGATACGGGTCCTGATCCTGCACCTGTTCGATGACGATACGCGTTGTCCTCTCGTCCGGCTCCACTGCCAGCCGAAACTCAGGAGCTCCGGTCCTCTCGATCCACGATCTCATCCAATCGCCCAGGTCGGTTCCTGCGGCCTCACCGATGCATTCGGCGATGTCATCGAAGGAAGCGCGTCGATGGATGAACTCGGAAAAGAAACTCTGAAGCCCCTTCTTGAAGGCGTCATCACCGACGCTGCGGCGAATCATGTGCCACAACATCAGGCACTTACCGTATCCCACCGCCTCGGTGGCACCCGAGTGGCGACTACGAAACTCTCGAAGCGGAAAATCGAGGCCCTCCTGAACATAGGATCCGAACTTCTTCAGCACATCGCGTCGGTACTCGGCCCCCCTGCCCTCACCTTCCTTCATCAGGTGATCGGCGAGATAGGCGGTGAGTCCTTCGCACCAGTTGCCGCTCGGATAATCGACGTACACCGAGTTCCCCCACCAGTTGTGGAGGACCTCGTGAGGATAGGATGACCTCAAGATGAAGGGCAGCCGGATCACCTGCGGACCCAGCAAGGTGAAGGAGGGCATGCCGTAGCCGCTCTCCCAGAAATTCTCGACCAGGGCAAACTTCGAGTAGGGATAGGGACCGATCAGTTGGGAGTACATGTCGACGTACTGCACCGTCGCTTCCAGGTACCGCGCTGCCAGATTCGGATCTGCATCGCGCAGGAACACCATCGCGTCCACCAGTGGAGTTTCCTTGCGGTACTCGTGAAATCTGGCCGCAACGAGAAAGACCTCTTCCTGAGGAAGTTCGCAATCCCAGCGCACGGTGGTTCGGTCTGCGTCGGTCTGCTTGTTTCGCCGCTGCCCTTGACTCACCGCATCCCAGCCGGCGGGAAGATCCACCTCGAGCGAGAAGGTCAGCTGTACCCCCTCCGGATGAGGTAACCACGAACTGGCTCCTGCCAGGTACACACCCTGTTCCTCGATGGTTCCAGGTGTTGCGGAAAAGGACCTTCCGGCGCCGGAACCGACCTGCTCGAGATCTTCCCGGATCACGCCGCGAGCAGAGATGAACACCGGGACGTCGTCAGCCAATCCTTCTGGTACCGTCACTCTCCAGATTTTCCGGCTCACCGGTCTCTGGGGATCGAGCCCGGATCCTCCCTGCTGTTGGGTCCGGGTGACGAGAGTCAGGGTTCCCTGGGACTCGAGTTGAGGCGTGAGGCCCGAATGGAGCCCAAACTCGAATTGTTTCCCCAACCGCTCGAGGGACACCTGCCAGGAGATGGATCCGGCGGACGGATCGAGCGTCACCTCGGCCACAAGATGAGGGTGTAGTACAGAGACTTGCTGCACGGGAAGGCAACAGATCAGGCTGCCAAACAGCAGGGTAATGGACATCCGAAGCCCTTTCTCGATTCCTGGTGAGATGTTATCCGGCTGGCTCTTCCCGGTCCATGTTGACTCTCGCTCCCTCACACCTTCTCATCGGGGACGCGGCGACGGGGAAAATCTGCCGTACTCGGAGAGCCTTGCATGAAGAAGATCGATCAGACGTTTCTGAAAGCAGCCCACAAGAAAGGGCTGCTCGATGACGCCGGAGTGACACAGATTGCAGAATCCCTCACCGAAGAGGGAGATGCGGCCTCTGCTGTGGTCGCGGCTGGCTTGATGACCAAGGAGCAGTCGCAACGACTTCTCACCAGCATCGAGGCCTCGGTCCCACCCGCAGGAATTCCAGGGTACGAGATCCTCTCTCAGATCGGCAGGGGTGCTACCAGCACGGTGTGGAAGGCACGGCAAGAATCTCTCGGAAAGATCGTTGCGCTGAAGATCTTTTCGACCTCCATCTCGAGCACGACCCAACCGGAGCAATTGATCTCGGAGGCACGAAATGCTGCCCTGCTCAATCATCCCCACATCGTTCATGCACTCGATGCGGGAGTCTCGAATGGAAATTGCTGGTTCGCGATGGAACTCGTCGAGGGAGAAACTCTCCAGCAAAAACTGACACGTAGAGGAGCACTCTCCGGACGTGAAGTGACGGAACTGGCACTTTGTTTGACCCAGGGTCTGGCGCATGCCCACAATGCGGGACTTCTGCATCGAGATCTGAAGCCAGGCAATATCCTGATTTCCGAAGATGGTGTCCCCAAGATCACAGATCTCGGACTCGCTCTCGCCGAGCATGAAGTGATGGAACTCGATAGTTCCGAGAAAAGACAAGGTACTCCTCATTACATCTCCCCTGAGCAGATACAAGGCGAGACTCTCGATGTACGTACTGATCTCTACTCGCTCGGTGCAACCCTGTATCACTGCCTCACCGGACAACCGCCTTTCCAGGGAAAGACGAACCAAGAAATCCTGAAAAAGCACATTCAGGAACAAGTGATCCCCGTCGCTACCATTTCTGGTAAGGAAACACCTCTCGATGCCATCGTCGAGAAACTCCTTTCGAAGACTCCAGATCAACGATTCGCAACCGCAGACCAGTTGATCTCAGCGCTCATTAATGTATCGGACAACGAAAGCAGTGAAACTCTCACCGCTCCCCGACGGGGCCGATCCAAGACCCACGTGATCTCTGCAACACACAGAAAGAGGGTCGTAGGAGGCACCTCCAGAGCATCCCTCCGCAGTCGCAAGACCATGATGACGAAGATCGGGATCGGTGCTGGTCTTGTCATCTCAGCACTACTGATTCTCTCCGCTTTTTCCAAGGCGAATGAGGGATCTCCCGATTTCGAGACGACTCTCGCTGACCACCGGTCGTTGATAGCCCAGCAAAAAATAGAAAAACGTATGGACGAATCGGAAAAGGACAGGAAACGTCAAGGGGAGTCCGCACAGACCCTGCTCGATTCCATCCTGGCCCATGATCAGGAACTGCGAATTCGGGCTCTTCGAAAAGCACTACGGTCTTACGGCGCAACACGAGTTGCAGTACAGATGACCACTGAACTGGATCGAGCCCAGGGTGAAATTGTCCAGTCCCGGCAGGCAGATGCACGCACCATCCTGGAAGAAGCCCGTGCGATGGCCTCCGCTGGAAAACTGTGGGGCGCGGTAAAACTACTCGATGAGAGACCACGATCTGCTCGACGCGATCAAGACCTCAATAATGAGATCGAAAAATTGCTCTCTGTCTGGGAAGAAGAAATCGATTCTCGATTTCTGCAGGACCGACAAAAGATCGATTTCCTGCGCAGCAAGAGAGAATACAGCGAGGCCCTCACACTCATCGACGAGATCGAGCAATATGCTGATCCAGATACCATTGCCGAGTTGACAGGTCTGCGGGAACAGATCGTCGCAGCACGTACTGAACTGGCTCGTGTGGAGGCAGAACGACGGCGAACCGAGGAACTGGGCAAATACATGGAACTCTGGCCCCGGTACAAGAATCTCGCCCTGGTGCGAGACTTCAAGGGGATGATCAGTGCCTCGGTGGGTCTGGAGGCTGAACTGATCGTGGCAGAAGTGAAGAATCGGATCGAAATCGATCTGCTTGCTTTTGGCGTGCTCGACAGTTTCATCAAGGAGGCACTACAGGAACTTCGAGAGAAGGGTGAGGACGGCAAGGAAGTTGTCGTGGAACGCATCCCGCTGGGAGAAAGTACCCGTAACCGCAAAGATCGGGGTGTGGTGGATCGGATCGATACAGTTCACGTGTGGATCCGCCTCACCGCCGAGCGAGCTGTAATTCCGCTAAAAATCAGCGAGATCACCGATTCGTTCCTGTTCGATCAGGTCGCCGAGAGACATGGCAGAAGTAGCCCCGATTACCTGATCCCCATCGGGATTCTATCCATATACCGGGGACTCGAGGATGTCGCGGAAGAGAGCTTCAAAATCGTCGAAGAAAAAGGAACCCGCCCCGATACATGGATCGAACTTCTGAACTGGGTGAAAAAGAACGTCACTCACCCCTGATCAATTATCGAGCAGAGGCGAGATCCGCTCCCAGTCACCGGGGTCATCGATATCTTCCAGAAGAAGTGCGTTTTCGCTGACGATGTGTTGAATCCGCATATCATCGGACGAAATCAGGGCTCGGAGATGGGGAGGGCCAGCTTCCTCCAGCAACCTACTTGCCTTCTCACGTCTCAGTAACAGTGGATGCCCTCGCTTCATCCGGTGAGAAACCACCCAGGCATCAAATGCATCGCCATCGCGCCGGTAAGAATCGATGAGATCGGAGACATCCCCCGCACGCACACCCACCACATCGACCGGGTGAATCAATATCGCGTCCCACTCTCCAGGAAATCTCAGGGCAACACGGATGCTACTGATCGGTCCATCGGTGGGATCATCATTGACGATCGACAGGACTCCGATTCGTTTCGATTCCACCTCGACAAGCTCCTGGTGAGTCCCCCCGCAAACAACCAGCAACTCATCACACCCCCCGGAAGAAAGAGCAAATGACACTCTCTCAAGTACCGTACGATCCTGGAACTCCAGTAGTGCCTTGGGTGAACCAAAACGACTCGATTCTCCGGCAGCGATGATGACTCCACGGACCCTCATTGGAGCGACTCCTCGATCTTCTCTTCTGCGAAGAAAGCCTCGAGAGAGGTTCGAACATCCGCCCATGGACCCTCCGACCGACAGCAGTCGGGAAGACTATCGATGAATCGCTTACCGTAGGGTCGCCGGACGATCCTGGTATCGGCGATCACTACCACTCCCCGATCATCGACGGTACGAATCAATCGTCCGAATCCCTGCCTCAGTCCGAGAACCGCCCTTGGCAGGGCCAGATGAGCAAACGGACTCTTGCCGCGGGATTCCAGTTCCTCGGCCCGACCTTGCTCGAGAGGATGATGAGGTACTCTGAAAGGGAGCCTCGTGATGAAGACGCAAGAGAGCGCTCCTCCGGGCACATCGATCCCTTCCCAGTACGACTGGTTTCCCAGCAATACCGCTCGCCCGGATGCAACAAATCTGCGCAGCAGTTCACTCCTGGGCTGCTCCCCTTGAACCAACAACGGCATGCCAAGTGCCTGCAAACTGTCGCGCACACGTTGGGCAATACGCCGTAAGAATCTATGAGAGGTGAACAGTCCGAAGGTTCTTCCGCTGGCCACTCGCGCCGTATCCACGATCATCTCAGCGATACGCTCCTCGTAACCTGCTCTGTCTGGTTCTGGAACATCCGTGGGAAGACCAAGCAAGACCTGCCTCTTCCATTCGAAAGGAGATGAGAAAGTTTCCAGTCGAAGTCTCCCCCTCTCGACCTGGTTCCATCCGAGCCGCTCCGCGAGGAAACTCCACGACTCTCCCACCCTGAGCGTCGCACTGGTCTGGATCACCGTGGCAACCGGGCGATACAGGTGCTCTGAAAGCAGATCATCAACACGCAGAGGCGCCGCTTTCACGACAATTTGCTTGTGCGGTTGAGTGGCCATCTCGACCCAGGGCTGGATTCCTCCTGCTGCCCCGAGGACAAAATCGATCGAAGAGATCTGCTCCACCACTGACCGGATCGCCGACCTCAATTCCGCAACTGCGGCCTGAAACTCAACCTCGGGCTCGAACGGGGACTCCTCCAGCAATTCCGCACATCGCTGCAACAATCCCCGGAGATCATCCAGGCTGTCTTTTGCATCGACGAGGGGAGGGCTGACCACCGTCATCGGCAGCATTCCCTCTCGTTCACCGATCCGCGCCATGAATGAACCGTCACGTCCTTGGGTATCTCCCACGAGTTGCGCCGCGTCGCGAATTCGTTGCTCGAGTCTCTCCAGCGTCGTTTCGATCTCCTGTCGAACCGATTTCACACGAGGCATCACTTCCATCGAGAGTAGTTCATGAGCCTCTGCTTGCTGATGTCGGGCCAGATGACCTCTTAGCCACGGGATACGACCTCTCTCTTGGCTGTTTTTCTTACGAGGAGAAACCAGCCTACCGAGCACCTGGAGGAGACCTTTCCGTGAGACCTCCGCACCGAGGTGATGGCAGGCGACTTCCTCCAGATGGTGTGCCTCGTCGAAGATGATTCGCTGATATCCCGGAATCACCAGGTCGCTATCGAAGTCCCCGGAAGAACGACGCAGTTTGAGATCAGCAAAGAGAAGATGATGGTTGACCACCACCACATGGGCACCAAACGACTTGCGGCGCGCCTCGTAATAGAAACAGGTGCGGTAATGGGGGCAACGAGCTTTGAGAGATTGATCGGATGTAGACTGGAAGTCGGACCAGATCTCGTCAGGAACCTCCCCCGGCATCTCTTGCCTCGTCCCCTGCTTCGCTTCGCGCAGACGATCGATGACATCAGCAACCCAACCCTCTCGCTCCTCGCCTTCAGCAAAGATCTCGGGTTCGGATGCAACCTGCTGTGTTTTTCGACGACAGGCGTAATTGCCGCGACCCTGGATGAGAGCGTATCGAAAATCGATGCCTAGAACCCTCTGGAGTGCAGGGAGATCGCGATGAACCAGTTGTTCTCCAAGCGGAATGGTGGCAGTCGAGACCACAACGCGACCGCGGTTTTTCACCGCCCACAGGATTGCCGGCACCAGGTAGGCATAGGACTTTCCGACTCCTGTTCCCGCCTCGAGTGCCGCGACATCTCCATCATTGAGAGCACGAGCCACTGATTTCGACATCTCCACCTGGCCAGGTCTCTCCTCGAAATCTGGAATGGAACTGGAGAAGACCCCGCCGGAACAGAAGATTTCTTCGATCTCACTTTCCTCCACCGGAAATTCTTTCTGCTCAGGAAATGGTTCCACAACCCGGTTCACCTTGCTGCCGTCATTATTGACGATGAAGAAACCCAGTCGACGAGCACCCGCTTCCGCTGCGATGGAGATATCTGCCGGACTCGGCGTCAGATCGCCGCCGGGATGGTTGTGGATGAGAACCTGGAACCCCTCCTGTGCCCGAGACAGGAAAACGGGTACTGCAGTAGACGACCCCCGCGCCACTACCAGGATCTCGTCGAGCAAACCTTGATCATCGATGCGACCAAGGAAGAAGACCTCGTTATCGCCCGCTTTCTCGATCTCGTCGGAGATTTTCTGCCGGATTCCAGGAGCAAAGAGAGGAGTGCTGTCGAGTCCTTCGGTCCAGCTCAAGTCAGAGCCCCCTCTCCAGGACGGTGAGAAGCATCTTCATCGGCGCCCACCTCCACGGCAAGCCTACCTGTACCATTTCCCAGGATGAGAAAACTCCCTGCCAGGAATCGAGATTCCTGGCAGGGAGTCGCTCTCGACCGAAGTCCACTACCGTTGGGTACGAGCTTCAGCCTCAACAACCGCCAGTCGGCGTAACGCAGTCAAGGGCATCAGTGCCGGTCGGATCGATTCCGCAGTTATCTCCAGGTGCCGGGGCATCTGGCCCACCCGTGAAGAGGAAACCGAGCAGGTAGATTGCATCGGCGATGTTAACTGCGCCATCGTCGTTTACATCTGCAGCATCAAAACAACCGGGAGCAGTGCCATTGGTGAAGAGGAATCCGAGCATGAAGATCGCATCGGCGATGTTCCTGGATCCATCAGAGTTGACATCGCCTCGACGGAACTCGATACCACCTGGATTGCAGATGGCAGCACAATCCGGATCATCGCAATCGATCAGACCATCCCCATCATCATCGACGCCGTTGGAGCAATCTTCGACAGGGCCACCGGGGTCCGGAGGCGAACTGTGGTACAACTCGCACGTGATACCGGCAAATGTGAACACTGCCGAGTAGGACTCGTTGATTCCGTCCATGTCGGCATCGACATCCGGAAAAATGCCGAAAACAGTGAGCAAGTCCACTAGCGTCCCCTGGAAGGGATCCGGAGCCGGCTGTGTCTCCAGGTATGCCTGGGTGAGGAACGCTTCAATCTCGTCGCTCTGGAATTGGTAGGTTCCTGCAAAAGTTCCGGGGAAGAAATCGGCTTCCACGGTCAGGCCCTTGAGCGGGATTCCCGCCACGTAGATCGTTCCCGGACCGGCGGTCAGATGGCCGTCGACGATGGTGCCACCGGGAAAACTCGAGATAGGATCTCCCGTGATCGGATCGTAACCAGATGGATCGACCACGAACTCGTTGAATCCCGAGGCATCGTTGGTCGGATCCTCGTCGAGGTCGAAACCACCATAAGCACTCAGGGTGATGTCGTCATCATCGGTGTAGGTCGGATCATCCAGTTCTGTCACTTCCAGCAGGAAGGGGAACTCAACCAGATTCGAGGCGAGAATATCGTTCAGTCCCGCGGCGATGGTCGGGTCCGATCCGAGAATCCCACCCACCACGATCTGTTCAGTTGCCACAAAGCCTTGTGTGGAAGGAATGTAGGAGTAATAGAGGGTGCAAGAGATACCGGCAAAGGTGAAGACAGCAGAGTAGGACTCGTTGATTCCGTCATTGTCGGCATCGACATCCGGCAGAATGCCGAAAGCAGTGAGCAAGTCCACTATGGAGCCGGTGAAGGGTGCCGGAGCCGGCAGTGTTTCCAGGAATTCCTGGGTCAGGAACGCCGAGGTCTCGGTGCTCTGGAACTCGTACACTCCTGGGGTGGAAGTTTCCGTGAAATCCGCCTCCACGGTCAGATCATTGAGTGGGATCCCTCCCACGATGATGGTTCCCGGGCCGGCGATCAGATGGCTATCGACGATGGTCCCATCTGGAAAACTCGAGATAGCTTCTCCCGTGGCCGGATCGTAACTGTCGGGATCGATCACGAACTCGTTCTCGCCAGAACCATTGTTGGAACTATCACCGTCAAGGTCGATTCCCCCCCAAACATTCAGGGTGATGTTGTCATCGTTGGTATAGGTCGGATCATCAAGATCTGCCACTTCAAGAAGAAACGGAGAGGTCAACAGTCGACCAGCAAGAAGGTCGTTCAAACCTGCAGTGATGACCGGGTCCGATCCGAGGATCCCCCCCACGACGATCTGCTCGGTCGCCACTAATCCGGGACGACCCAACTGTGCGAGGCTCTCGTTTGGAGCCAGAATCGTGAGAACAAAGGCAACTGGAACAAGTGCGAAGATGGTTCGACGGATCATGATTACTCCTCCTCGGAAATATGTATCGTTTTGAGATCTACCAGACCTTCAATCTTCCTGGATGATGGCGACTGCCGATAGTCACTATCTTTTTGTCCTGGTGGCACTGGTTCCCATCGAACGCAGCGGACACCTTTCGGAGCCCGCCCCAAGTCCATATCCACAAAGGGGTTCAGTCGTCAATCTTCAGTCAGAACCTCGGCCAGAATTGAAGCGTGATTGTCGAGCATCTCCAGGAATCCACCACTAACCTGCCATTTTCGATCATCCTGTCCTTCGATACGAATTCGCAGCGGTCCATCTCCAAGAGCCGTGATGATGGGAGCGTGATTCGGCAGAATCCCCAGGCGACCATCGAGTGCATGGGCTTCGATGAAAGTAACTTCCCCCTCGAAAATCGATCCCTCCGGAGAGAGTACCGAGCAGTGGATCGTGCCCGCCATCGACCTAGCCCTCCGCCTTCATCCGGTCTGCTTTTTCTACCGCTTCCTCGATGGCCCCGACATACATGAAGGCCTGTTCCGGTAGATGGTCCCACTTGCCCTCGATCATCTCCTTGCACGAGCGAACTGTTTCTGCCACCTCGACATACTTGCCCGGGAAACCGGTGAACACCTCGGCAACGGTGAGCGGCTGCGAGAAGAAACGTTCGATCCTGCGCGCACGTCCCACCACAATCTTGTCCTCCTCAGAGAGTTCGTCCATTCCGAGAATCGCGATGATGTCCTGCAGGTCCCGGTATCTCTGAAGAATTCGCTGCACTTCTCGGGCCACTGAGTAATGTTCGTCACCCACGATCTGAGGATCGAGGATCCGTGAGGTCGAGGCGAGCGGATCGATGGCAGGGTAAATACCCTTAGCAGAGATTCCACGGTCCAGAACGGTGGTGGCATCGAGGTGAGCGAACGCTGTCGCAGGAGCTGGATCCGTCAGGTCATCGGCAGGAACGTAAATCGCCTGCACCGATGTGATGGATCCCCTTTTGGTCGAGGTGATCCTTTCCTGCAACTGCCCCATCTCGGTTGCCAACGTCGGTTGGTATCCCACCGCACTGGGCATCCGCCCCAGCAGCGCCGATACCTCGGAGCCTGCCTGTGAGAAGCGGAAGATGTTATCGACAAATATCAGTACGTCGGAGCCCAAAGAATCACGGAAGTATTCCGCCATCGTCAAGGCCGAAAGAGCAACTCTCAGCCGCGCCCCAGGTGGCTCGTTCATCTGCCCGAAGACGAGCACCGTACGATCGAGAACGCTGAATTTTTTTCCATCAGCAGTCTTGACGACCGCCTCCTTCATCTCGTTCCAGAGGTCGTTTCCTTCCCGGGTTCTCTCTCCCACTCCTGCAAAGCAGGAATATCCACCGTGCTTGGTCGCAACGTTGTTGATCAACTCCTGGATCAACACCGTCTTGCCGAGCCCCGCACCCCCGAAGAGGCCTGTCTTGCCTCCCTTGCAGTAGGGAGTGAGAAGGTCGACGACCTTGATACCGGTCTCGAAAACCTGGGTCGATGCTTCCAGTTCATCGAAGGGCACCGGTTCGGTGTGAATCGGGCGATATTCTTTCACCTTTACCGGCGGCAACTTGTCTATCGGATCACCGAGAAGATTGAACACCCTCCCGAGTACTTCTTCGCCCACCGGGACCATGATGGGAGCACCGGTATCGATGATGTCCATGTCCCTGACCACACCATCGGTGGATGCCATGGCGATGGCACGCACTCGGTTACCTCCGAGATGCTGTTGCACCTCGAGAGTCAGTTCGATGTCACCCTGGTCGATTTTGAGGGCGTTGTAGATGGGAGGCAGTTGCCCCTCAGGGTATTCGGCATCAATCGTTGCACCGATCACCTGTACCACCTTGCCGCTGGCTTTGGTTTTGGCTTTGGTTTTGCTCACGAGTCTGGCTCCAGTCTCTGTCTCGACGGATTATTTTCCGCCGCAATCCACTGTTGAATCAGGCCATCGCCTCGGCACCACCGATCACTTCCAGGATCTCCTGAGTGATGGCACCTTGACGCGTACGGTTATAGATCTGGGTGTATGTCTTGGACATTTCCTCGGCGTTGTCTGTGGCGTTCTTCATGGCGATCCTGCGAGCTATTTGCTCGCAAGCTGCCGCCTCCACGAGCGCCTGAAAAAACTGCATCTTCAATGAAAGCGGCAATAGCCGCCCAAGGATCAACTCGGGACTTGGTTCAAGGATGAACTCCCGTCGTGAGGAACTGGCTCCTTCTGAATCATCGGCGCTAATCGGAAGCAATTTTCTGATCACGGGTTTCTGGCGAGAAGCGCTCTCGTAATGAGTGAATATGACGGTCAAACCATCAATCTCACCCTTTTCGAAACTCGCCATCACCGGAGAAATAACCTCCTCCGCCTCTTCGAAAGTCGGTCGATCGTCGAAACAGGTGAAACTGGCCGCCGTTTCCCTGCCGAGATACTTGAGGCGAGTGATGCCCTTCTTCCCCAGAACGTAGCTGTCGATCTCGACTCCTTCGGAATTGCGCTGGACGGTGAAATTCTCCGCCATTTTCAGGACGTTACTGTTGTATCCCCCGCACAGACCCCGATTGGCACTAACGATGAACAACGCTTCCCGATGAACCTGTTCAGGAATTCGAAGGAGAGGAAAACTCCCCGACTCTGACCTTCCACCAGCACCACCCAGATCCCGGAGAATCTCGGCGAGTTTGTCGCCATATGGCTGAGTTGCTTCGATCCGCTTCTTACAGACCACGGCCTTGGCGGTGGAGATCATCTCCATCGTCCGCGTGATCTTCCTGGTGTTATCCACCGATCGGATCTTGTTCTTCAACTCTCTTGCGGTTGCCACTGGTTACTCCCCGCCCGGCTAGTTCTGAGGCTGCTGGGCGCTGAAATCCTTGGTGAAGTTTCCGACGACCGAAACCAAACTCGCTTCGATCTCCTCGGAGATCTCTCCGCTACTGGAAATTCCCTCGAGAATCTCGGGGAACTCGTCACGAACATACGCTAGCAATGCCTCTTCGTACGCCGCCAGGCTGTTCACGGGGAGAGCATCGAGATGGCCCTTGGAACCACACCAGATGATCACCACCTGTTCAGCGATGGGCATCGGCTTGTACTGGGGCTGCTTGAGGATCTCTACCATGCGGAATCCTCGATCGAGTTGAGCCTGGGTCGCCTTGTCAAGATCAGTACCCAGTTGAGCAAAGGCTTCCAGCTCACGGAACGCAGAGAGGTCGAGTCGCAGAGATCCGGCGATGTTCTTCATCGCCTTGATCTGGGCGTTTCCTCCCACTCGAGAGACAGAGATCCCGACATTCACCGCCGGACGCTGCCCAGCAAAGAACAGGTTCGGCTCCAGATAGATCTGGCCATCGGTGATCGAAATCACGTTGGTCGGGATATATGCGGAGACTTCGCCTTCCTGGGTTTCGATCACTGGCAGAGCAGTCATCGAGCCACCCCCGAGATCATCGGAGAGTTTCGCGGCCCGTTCGAGCAGGCGCGAATGCAAGTAGAAGACGTCCCCTGGGTAAGCCTCTCGTCCAGGAGGACGACGTAGAAGCAAGGACAGTTGCCGATAGGCAGCCGCCTGCTTGGAGAGATCATCATAGACGCACAGAGTGTGTCCACCCTTGTACATGAAGTACTCGGCCATCGCAGCACCCGAGTAAGGTGCTATGTATTGCAGCGGAGCGGGACAGGAAGCCGGAGCGCTGACCACGATGGTGTAATCCATCGCACCCTCACGCTCGAGCCGGTCCACCACTCCCGCAACCGTCGAACCCTTTTGCCCGATGGCAACGTAGACACAGATCACATCTCCGCCACGCTGATTGATGATGGTATCGATGGCGATCGCGGTCTTGCCGGTTCCACGGTCCCCGATGATCAACTCTCGCTGACCCCGACCGATGGGAATCATTGAATCGATCGCCTTGATCCCGCTTTGCAGTGGCTGGTGCACGGATCTCCGATCCGCAATCCCAGGTGCATGAGATTCCACAGGACGGAAATGCTTGGTCTTGATCGGACCCTTCCCGTCGATCGGGTTGCCGAGTGGGTCAACCACACGCCCGAGCAGCGCTTTGCCGCAGGGGACCTGCATCACGGTTCCGGTTCTCTTGACCTCGTCACCCTCCTTGAGGGTCGCGAACTCACCGAGGATCACCGCTCCGATGGAGTTTTCTTCGAGGTTGAAGGCGAGACCATTGGCTCCGTTCGCGAACGCCAGCATCTCTCCTGCCATGCAATTCGCGATGCCGTAGATCCTCGCGATTCCATCTCCCACCTCGAGTACGGTTCCAACCTCGTCTACCGCGAGGTCGGACTGATAGTTTTCAATCTCCTTCTTGAGTACTGAGGAGATCTCGTCAGCATTAATTTTCATCGATCAGGTCTTTCCCGAATCGCGTTTGTGACATTTCTTGACGGATCTTCCCCAATTGAGTGCGGAGACTTCCGTCTACAACCAAATCACCAATCTGTACCGTCAATCCAGCGAGCAGGTCAGGGTCGACTCGTTCGGTCGAAACCACTTCCCTGTTCAACTTTTTCGTGATCGCTCCGACGAGAGCTTCTCGAATGCCAGAAGAGAGTCTAGTTGCCGACGTAATTGTGGCATTGACTCTTCCCGCCATCGCATCCATTCGACCTTGATAAGCATGAGTGATGTCATCGATCAGACCCTGCCTTCCTCGATCGATCAGGATTCGTATCAGATTCAGAACTGGCTCGGAGACTTGACCTGACAGGGCCTTTTCGATGGCCGCTTTCTTGTCACTTCGGCGAATCTTCGGGCTCTCGAGGAATATCTGAATCTGCTTATCTTCCTCGACGATCATCGAGAAAGCCGCCAACTGATCCCTGTAGAGCTCAGCCTCTTTCCTCTCGATACCCACTCCCAGCAACGCACTGGCGTAAGCCTGGGCTACCGGATGTCGTTGTTTGATGCCTGTTGCCAACGCAAACTCCTAGTTGATCTTCTCGTACTCGGAAATGGTGTCCTTGGCGATCCGAACCTGATCCTTTTCGTCGATCGAGTGACCGATCAACTTCTCCGCGATCGTGATCGAGAGATCAACCGCAAGTGTATGGATCTCATCGACCGCTTTTTCCTTCGCCTGATCGATCTCGGACAGAGCGCGAGTCTTGATCTCTTCGGCCTGAGTCTTGGCATCACTGACAACCTGGTCGCGAACAACCTCCGCGTCCCGCTTGCCCTCGGCGACGATTGCGCTCGCATCTTTTCGAGCCGCAGCAAGGATCTTCTCCTGCTCGGTCTGGAATACCTGTTGTTCCTCACGCATACGATCCGCAGCCTCGAGAGACTCACGGATTTTCTGCTCTCGTTCGTCGAGCGCGGTCAAGATCGGACCCCACGCCTTCTTCTTCAGGATCCAGAAAGCGAGCAGAAAAACCACCACCGTGTAGATGAAGGTCTCGGTGTCAGGATCCAGCAATCCCTTCCTGGCACCAGCGGCTTCATCGGCAGCAAACAACTGCCCCGATGCCATCAAGGTGCAAAGCGGGATCAAGACCAGCAGGGTCAGGATTGATCGGGAAATGATGAATTTCCTAGCCACCTTCTGCCATCCCAATGATCGAGTTGTAGATCATGAAACAGAACACCACCGCAAAGAGGGCAACACCTTCGACAAGTGCTGCAGTCAGAAGCATCGTTCCTCGAACATCGCCAGAAGCCTCCGGCTGACGGGCGATCGCTTCGCAAGCAGAACCACCGATTCCTCCGATTCCGATTCCCGCACCGACAGCAGCCAGTCCGGCACCGATCCCGGCTCCCATGATGCCGTTGGTAACAAAACTGCTGTCAGCAGCCGCCAGGCTCAGGAGCCCCATGAGCATTTCCATCGCAATCCCTTTCACATGCCCGCCCTCGAGCGGGTCCCCGTTTCTATGCCCCCTCGGGGCCTAGTGTTCTGGATGTATCGCCAACGACAGAAAAACTGTCGTCAAAAACGCAAAGATGTAAGCCTGGATACCGGCCACCAGTAATTCCAGAAACATCAGCAAGACGCAACTTGCCAGAGAAATCACTGTGATGGTCGTCCCCAGGAAAAAACTCTCGGCAGATAGAATCCCGGCGAATCCCAGGATCACCGCCAGCATGATGTGTCCACCGACCATGTTCGCAAACAGTCGGATGGCAAGCGCGCAGGGTCTGATGATCTGACTGAGAATCTCGATCGGGATCATCATGGGCCACAGCAGTACGGGCCCCACCAGCAGGGTATCCTTCAGATACTTGATGAGTCCGTTTCTCTTGACGCCAACTGCGTGGTAGGTGACGAACGCGATCAGAGCCAGCCCAGCGGTCACACTGATGTTGCTGGTGGCAGTTGCGGACCCCGGAACCAGACCCAACAGATTGCAGAAGAGTACGAAGAAGAAGAAGGTCCAGATCAATGGTACGAACTTGCGAGTGTCATCACCGAGAAAAGGTTCGACCATCTGGTCACGAATGTAGATGAGAATCACTTCGAACAGTCCAGCGAACCTACCGCTAGGGGCACCGCCAGCCATTCTCTTGGCCACCATCGGAAATACGATCAAACACAGTGCCGCAGCCAGGGCGAGAAACAGCACGTGACGGGTGATCTGGAGATTTTCTGTGAACCAGAGGAGATCGTGGTCGAGTACGTGACCCAGAGGATCGCTACTAGCGAGAGTCACCAGGAACCCGGTCATTTACCAGCCTCTTCTTCGGCCCCTTCTGGGCTCATCGGATCAGTCTGCTTCGCTTCGGGAGTTCTCACGACACGCGTGCCTTCGCTGGCCGGTGTCAGTTCACCCCTTTTCATCGCCTGATTGAGAGTCACAATCTCGACACCAAGCACCAGCAAGTAGAGGACCGTGGTGGTCAACAACGCTCTTTGACTCCACTGACCTCCTGCAACGGCATATACAAGTCCCATACTCGCGAACAGGACCAGCGCTCGTTGCAGCACACCCTTGAGCAACTCACCGCTCATCTTCCAGGGAGCACAGGTCAGAGCCGCCCGCATACTCCGAAAACCGAGAAGTCCCAGCCCCACGGCCCAGAGAACTGCCCAGACCAGACACAGTAATCCTTCTCGACCCCATTGCTCATGTACGAACATCGCCGAGATACCACCTGCGACCAACACGACTCCGCAAATGCGATAGAGGAACAGTCGAGAGAGGCTCATTCGGTCGCCTCTCCTGATTTTTTGTCCTCCCGATCGCGGGTCTGATCTTCACTCGAAGTCACCTCCGAGGTCCGACTGTCAGTACCTTCTCGCAGCAGGATCTTCACCATCGCGACGAGCCCCAGTCCGATGCCACCGAGGGTTCCCCAGGGTGAACTTCCGAACTTGCCATCTAGCCAGTACCCACCGAGGGCAAGCGCGACAAACGTGATCACAACCTGGAAACCGAGAGTCGAGAGACGGATGTAAGCCGCCGCCTTTGCTGGATCCTCATCTCGTTCGGCATCGGAGCTGCCTGTTCTCGTCACGTCACTCCTGACCTGTTTCTCGGTAAGGTGCTGGAACGTAGTGATCGACATCGCAGCAAGATGGGAAAAGTACCAACGGCCCCGTGAGAGGTCAAGGAAATCGGCCGCTCAATGAAGACAGAAGACCGTTGTATTGGCGTGTTTCAGGGCCATCGAAAAACCGATCCTCGACCTTCATCTACGGGCCCATCAACCCCCACCATCATCGTCTTCGGACGCTTCATCTCCCAGAGCATCGAGAACCTGCCGCGGGCGTACCGCCGATGGCTCGAGTCGCAGAGCCCTGCGAGCTATCTTGCGCGCCTCGTCATCTTCTCCCAGCTTCCACAACACCCAGGAGAGATCCGGGTAGATATCGCCGAGTTGCGGCGAAGACGCACTCAGTCGCGCTTCCAGTTCAATCCTGGCCTTTCCCCACGCCTCGATTCCGATATAACCCAGCGCCAGTAATCTATGTCCCTTTTCGTTGTATGGATCGATGAACGGAAGATCCCAGGCAACATCAACGACCCCTGCCCAGTCACCCTTGTTGGCCAGGCTCTCCGACACCAACAAACGGGTGCCTGCGTCATCCCGATTGTAGAGAGCCTGTGATCGCAACGATTCGACGGCGTCATCATCGAGCCCGAGATCCCTCTGGATGGTAGCCAGTTCCACCCACGGACTACGCCCCCTGACCGGCGAGGCCGTCCCCGATGGAGCCATCGTGGTCGCCTCGAGGTACAGTTTCAACGCCTCCTCGTTCTTTCCTTGCTCGCGCAAAGTTTTCGCCAGCAGTAAACGACTACGCCATGCCCAGATGGTGTCGCCCGCGATTGCACCTCGCAGTGATTCTTGTGCGGATGAGACCAGCCCATCGGCCATCTCCATCAAACCACGAATCGCCAGAAGGTCCGGATGATCCTCATCGATCTTTTCTGCCTTACCCAGGGTAAGTTCGGCATCCGCCTTGCGCCCGGATGCCAGGTATGCTGCCGCAAGCCAGACCCACGCACGAACATCACCAGACCGAACCACGGTTCGCTCACGCAGATAATCGATGTGTCGTTGCTGAAAACTGGGTCCTATTCCTGCATCTGCGACTCTGGCACTCATCCACTCGAGAAATTCCTTGTCGAATTGGCCGGCGGACTTCCCCAGAACTTCCTTGAGGACCTGAAGGGTAGTTTGCCCTCTCGAATACGCATCGAGCATCTTGCGAATCGAACCGAGACCCTTTGTTTCGACAATCCATTCGCAGATCAAACCCGACTGAACGTAGCCGACCAGAATCTCTCCTCGCCAACGAGGATTGGTGAAGGCTCCCTGCAAATCCTCGATGCTACGAAACCCACCCCCATGAAACTCGGACGAAACCAAGACCGGTTCAGACCGCTTCCAGCGAGGTTCGGTTCTTCCTTCCTCCAGTACGGAAAGTCCTTCACCGAACCAACGGGGGATTCTGTGTTTGGCTTTTTGCAGAGTCGCAACATGCGCGAGCTCATGAACAGCAACAGCGCCCCAGTTTCCAGGAATCGCACGAGGAGTGGTGAGAGTAACCAGGTGACCGAAACAAACCCCACTTGCAGCGAGACCAGGCAATCCGATTGAACGTGCGGAAAAATACGAATGATCAGAGAAGTCTTCTACGGTGAGTGGCCGTAACATCGCCAGCTGGTAATCGCGTTCCAGCATCGTCCTGGTATCTGTCAGCAACGGACGCAGATAAGGCATCAGCCATGGCTTCTCATCGGTTCGCATCCGGATGATGAGACCGTCCTCTTCGGTGGTCGTGAATTTTTCATCGATGTGTTCCATGAGCGTTCGCGTGTTCTTGATCCAGACATTGAACCTGTCTCGCGCCCACGCCTCGTCCAACACCTCCCGCCCCTTCTTTTCCCAGCCACTCCGAAGTGCGTTGATGGCGAAAACGGCATAGGCCCTGAAAAGTCCCTCATCGAGTTCCATCGCTTTCAGAGCATGCTCTGCCGATTCCCGGTAAAAGAAACGATCGACCAGTCTCTCGGCCAGAGTGACATGGAAGACTGCCGGTGCAGGGTGGGAAGCCTCCACTTTCTGTTGCAACTCCTCGAACTCCTCGAGTCGGGCCATCGACCACAATATTGCTGCTAGCAAACCCTGAGCTTTCTGGTTACCCGGGTCCTGTTGCAGGACCTCCTTGTAGATCTTCTCGGCACGCGCCCAATCTTCACCGGCAAAGGCGATGTCTCCTTGTAGCAACAACAACTCGGGGTACTTTTCCCAGATGAATTGTGCCCTGCTGGTCAGTTGCTGAACTTCCTTGCCACGATCTCCCGGAAAACGAAAGTCCGCCCATGTCGCTCGCGCGAGACCAACGAGCGCTTCCGCACTATTTGGATTTCGTTCGATAGCATCTTTGAAGTGGCTGCGGGCATCGGGATAGTTGTACTTGTTGAAGAGCGCCCAACCGCTCGCTACGTGGGCCGCCACCGATTGCTTATCGATGTCGAGAGCACTGTCATACATCACTTCATAGGCATCTCGAAATCTCTCCAACCCTTCACACGCTTTCCCGAACCATACGAATTGCTCGGGGGCGAGACGCTCCGCTTCTTCCTTTGACATTTTCCTGTAGATGTCGATGGCCTTGCGAAGGAGCAGTTGACCTTCAGATCGTTTCCCCTGGTCGATCCTCAGCAAACCAAGTCGGCACATCGCTTCGATGTGCTCTGGAGATGTCTCGAGAACTTTTCCCAACTTCTGGGCAGCTGCTTGATCACGACCCAGTTCCATCTCGATTCCTGCAGTCGCAGTGAGAAGTTCGGGATCTCCAGCAGCGAAACGTGGATGATTTTCTAGACTCTTCAGAGCATCTGCCGAGCGACCTGTTTCTCGAAATAACCGGGCTTCAAGAAGCGGATAGTTACCCGGTTCCTCTTCGACCCATTCTGTCGCTTGCTGATATTCACCCGTCTCGATGAGAAGCCTGAGTTCTTCCCGCCCGTCGCTTTCCTGGCCATCGACCACCCCGGACACCGACAAGATCTGCAACAAGAACAGGCAGATCAACAACTGGGTGGCAATCCGACGATCAGACAACGCTATGGTCTCCTGGCTGCGGGAATCATGAAACGACCTCTGAAGGCGACGATGAGCAGCATCCTACACGAGGGGCCGTTGCGGATCATTATTCACCATCCCCGGATATCCCGGTAAGCAGCCCTGGAGCGCCGATTTGTCGTCATCCGCCTCATCATCCTAGACTCCTATGACGGCATCGGCCGTCCAGGGATTGGATTTCCGGAGGGAGTGTCGGCGTGGCTGTAAAGTTCACCGAAAAAGCCGAAAAAGTGCTGCAACTGGCGCAAAGCGACGCGAAACGTCTCGGACACGGCTACATCGGAACCGAGCACATTCTCTGGGCCTTGCTCCATCAGCCGGATTCGGTCGCCGTGCAGGCAATCCTACGTTGCGATCGCACCGTCGAGGAACTCCTGAGTTCGCTTCGAGAAAGTCTCGGACGAATTCCATGCAGTTCTGCCACGGCGGAAAACGATACTACTTATACCCCACATGCCAAGCGAAGCCTCGAACTCGCCCGTGAGCAAGCCGTCCTTTTAGACCAGTACTACATCGGGACAGAACACCTCTTGATCGGCCTCAGCAAAGAGGAAGAAGGAGAAGCCTCTCGAATCCTCGCCGAGAGAGATCTCGGTAAAGACCGACTCCAGAATGTGATTCAAAGAATGCTGGGGGGTGATGTGGATCAATCACACGGAAGCACCGTTAAGCGTACTGGGATTGCAACGCCAACCCTTGACTCCAATGGAGTCGATCTGACCCATCTTGCATCTCAGAACAGACTGGACCCCGTCATCGGGCGAAAAAAAGAGATCACTCGGGTCATCCAGATCCTGTCCAGAAAAACCAAGAACAACCCCGTAGTGATTGGGGAACCCGGTGTCGGAAAAACCGCGATCGTCGAAGGACTTGCCCAGATGATCGCCGATGGTGCTGTACCGGAACTTCTTGCGCGGAAACGAGTCGTATCTCTTGATCTTGCATCATTGCTGGCCGGCACCAAGTACCGCGGTGAATTCGAAAAACGAATAAAAGCCATCATCAAGGAGATCTCCGAATCAGGGAACGTCATCCTGTTCGTCGATGAACTCCATACCATCATGGGAGCTGGAGCTTCTGAATCGAGCCTGGATGCCTCGAACATCCTGAAACCCGCTCTGTCTCGCGGTGAGATCCAGTGCATCGGTGCCACGACCCTCGATGAGTATCGCAAGCACATCGAGAAGGACGGAGCGATGGAGCGTCGTTTCCAGCCGATCATCGTGGACCCGCCAAGTAGGACCGATGCCCTGGAGATCCTGGTTGGACTCCGTGACACCTTCGAAGCTCACCACAGGGTCCAGATCACCGACTGCGCACTGGATGCGAGCGTAGATCTCGCCATTCGATACATCTCGAATCGGTTTCTCCCTGACAAGGCCATCGATGTCCTCGATGAGGCCTGTTCTTGCGAACGCCTGCGCAAGACAACCCGTCCTCCCGATCTCACCGAGATCGAAGAAGAAATCGATCAACTGCTGCGCGAGAAAAACGAAGCCGTGTTTTCACAGGACTTCGAACTCGCTGCTGAAATCCGGGACAGCCTCGAGGATCGCAAGAACAGCAAGGAGCAGATTATCCTCGAGTGGAAAGCAAGTACCAAGGAAGTCGACGGGAAGGTTGATGCTTCCAATATCGCCAGCACCGTCTCCGAGATGACTGGAATCCCGATTCAAAACCTCCAAGAAGAGGAAGCCGACCGGCTCAAGAAGATGGAAGAAACAATCCATCTCGATGTTGTGAGCCAGGACCATGCGATCAATTCCATCAGCCGAGCCACGCGCCGTGCACGAGCAGGACTTCGTGACCCACAAAGACCGATGGGATCCTTCATCTTCGTTGGACCCACCGGTGTCGGAAAAACACTTTTGGCGAAGTCTCTCGCCAAATTCCTCTTCGGTACCGAAGATGCACTGCTCTCGATAGACATGTCCGAATACTCCGAGAAACACTCGGTATCACGCCTGATCGGATCTCCTCCTGGATACATCGGATACGATGAGGGTGGACTTCTGACGGAAAAAGTGCGCCGCAAACCCTACATGGTGGTTCTCTTCGATGAGATCGAAAAGGCCCACCTGGACATCTCGAATACTCTCCTGCAGGTACTCGAAGAAGGACGTCTCACCGATGCGTTCGGGCGCAGAGTCGATTTCAGGAACACCATCGTCATCTTCACCTCCAATCTGGGTGTGAAGGAGTCGTTGAACAGTTCTCCTCTCGGCTTCGGAGATTCTGACGAATCCGAGAAAAAAGGGGCCTACAACAAGGCGATCATGGAATCCGTGAAAAACTACTTCCGTCCCGAATTCCTGAATCGTGTCGACGAAGTGGTCATGTTCGAAGAACTCAATGAAACAGACATGATCAAGATCCTCGATCTAGAAGTCTCGAAACTGGAGAAGCGGGTCAAGGGATTGGACCTGTCAATTCAGATCGATAACGATGCGAAACTGCTCCTGGTCCGTGAGGGTGCGACTCCTAATTCAGGAGCTCGAGGACTACGCCGGGTCCTGGAGGATCATCTCCAGGACAAGATTGCGGACCTGATCCTCGACGGAAAATTGCCCAACGGA
The DNA here is from genome assembly GCA_963854815.1 of Planctomycetes bacterium UBA1146. Taxonomy (GTDB): domain Bacteria; phylum Planctomycetota; class UBA8108; order UBA1146; family UBA1146; genus UBA1146. The sequence goes on along the minus strand of CAWLAN010000017.1, from coordinate 2,908 downwards.
GGAAACGTCAAGGTGTCTGTCGACGCTGAAAACAATCTGAACATCGTCGTCGAGCAGTTAGACACTGTCCGCCAGACCGAACAGTGAAGAACGAGCAGCCCACCTGGCCCGTGGATCCTCATCTGTAGGGATCCACGGGTCTTTGTTGTTCCAGACAACTGACGAGGAGGAGTGATGGAACCGATGGAGTGCCCCCACTGTGGCGCTCTCGTTCCTTCTCACAGGATCTGTTGCGCCGACTGTGGGAGTGACCTGGAAACCGGCTGGATGGATCCTGAACAGATCGACTATAAGTCCATCGACCTTCCTGAAGATGAACTCACTTCCACTCCAGATAATGAACCAGGCCAGGCGATATCCCGATCAGTGGTAGTCCTGCTGGCTCTTTTCATCGCGGCTCCCCTGTCCTTCTTCATGTTCGATAACATCGCCCAGGTTGTGGGAGTCTGGTTGATCCTGGGGCTTCTCATGGGGATCAAGAGATCACGAGACTAGGTCAGCTGCTCGGTCTGAGTCCTGCCTACCCTCCTGTGTACCTCTCCAGGCAACGGCCACGATCCCACAGACAACCAGTGGACCGCCGATCCAGAACATTTCGGGAGGTGTCTCCCCCAACATCATCCAGACCAGCAAAGGAGCACCTGCCACTTCACCGAGGAATGCCGTGGAAACCACCGATGGAGCCAGATATTTCAAGGCAGCATTGAGAGGAGTGTGGCCCAACAAGGTCGGGAAGAGAGCCAGCAGCAGCGCAAGGGACCATTCCTTGCCACTGTCGGGGGCATGCAGCTCTCCTGTCGTCAACAGGTACGCGGTCAACAGCAAAGCAGCCACTCCGTATGCACGACAGGTGTAAATCGAAGTGGGAAGATCACGGCTGGCGGCCCTACCCGCGAAGATATATCCGACAAAGGCAAAGGAACCGATCAGCGCAAGAACGACACCCAGGGTCGGATCTTTTTGTTCGAAACCGCCAGCGCCCTGACCTGCATTCAGTGCGAGGAGCGTGGTTCCCGCCAAGGTGACCATCACTGCAAGAAGGCGTACCCCATCTGCGCGAGCCTGTTTTCGGGCGACTTCGATGACGTACACGATCGCTGGATGGACGTAAACCAGTACCACGGAGATCGCCACGGACAGATGGGCCAACGAAGCCATCCACGCACCGAAGTGCACCGCAAGACAGGCGCCCGAGATGAGAACTGCTCGCCCACTCGTTTTCAGGGCAACTCTTTGGCCACCCCTTTTCGACAACAACCACAACACGGGAACTGCGATGGCGAGTCTACGCAGTGCAAGGTTGACCTCTTCACTATCAGAGAGACGAATCCACAACGTCGATGTCGAGATCCCGATGATCCCGATGATCAGCAGCCACCAGACATGGCTCCCTACAGGCTTCATTTTCGGGACTTCCTGGTTCAAGAGTTACCGGACTCCTGCCAGTGACCATCGATCCTGCGCATTCCGGATGCTCCCGTGCGCAACTCATCCGGGAGTGCATCATCGGGGAATCCCTGCCAGCAAACCGGACGCAGGAAACGGTCCATCGCAGCGGAACCTACCGAGGTCCAGCGCGAATCGGTGGTCGCCGGCCAGGGACCGCCATGTTGCATCGCTTCCCCGACCTCGACCCCGGTGGGGAAGGAGTTGAAGACCAGTCGACCAGCACGGTCCTCGAGCAGATGCAAAAGAGGCTTCATCTGTGCCAGTTCCGCCTCGGATGCGTGTACGGTCGCCGTCAATTGCCCCTCGAGAACTCGTGCAACTTCCAGAAACTCCTCAGAAGAATTGCACTCAACAAGTAATGCTCCCGGTCCGAACACCTCACTCTGCATCGCTGGATCCTCGATGAAACTGGCGAAGTCAACTCTCAACAAGGAAGCCCCCGCCGCGCAGGTACCGTCGCCTGTGGGACCTCTTTCGATCACCTCGACCCCTCCTCGGGAAACGAGTTGCTCCACCGCATCGCGATAACCCTGCTGGATTCCCAGATGGAGCATCGTTCCAGCCGGTTCACTACAGAGCGACTGGCTCAGTTCATCCCTGAACGCCGAGGCATTTTCGTCCGAGACGATCACGACGATCCCGGGACAGGTACAGAACTGTCCAACTCCAAGACGAACGCTCGCTGCAAGCCCTTCGGCAATCTCCTGACGCCTGGTTTGCATCGCTTCCGGCAGGACGAAGACAGGATTGGCGCTTCCCATCTCGGCGAAAACCTCGACCGGAACCTCTCGATCTCTGGCCAATCGCCACAGAGCAATTCCTCCCGCACGAGAACCGGTGAAGGCAACGGCGCGAATACCCGGGTGCTGAACCAACTGTGTTCCCACATCAAAGGATGCCCCTTGAAGCAGGCTGAACATCCCTGCAGGGAATCCGACATCGCGAACTGCTTCTTGCAATGCCCGACCGACCAGTTCACAAACTCCCGGATGGGCCGGATGCCCTTTCGCAACGACAGGACAACCCGCCGCCCAGGCACTGGCGGTGTCTCCGCCTGCGACCCCGAAAGCCAGCGGGAAATTACTGGCGCCAAATACCGCCACGGGACCGATGGCCCGCATCCCGAGGCGAAGATCAGGCCGGGGGATGGGCTGTCGGTCGGGAAGCGCGGTCTCGATGACCGGCTTCTGGAACGGACCTTCTCGTACCACCGAGGCAAAAAGTCGAAGTTGATGACAGGTGCGACCCCGCTCCCCCTCGAAACGCGCCTGTGGAAGACCAGTTTCCTGCATTCCCCGGTCGGTGATCTCGGAGCCCAACGCTTCGATCCGTTCGGCAGCGGCTTCCAGTAATCTCGCCCGCTGTTCGGGATCGGCCACTGATCTGCTCTCGTGGACCGAGAGTGCCGCCGAGACGGCAGCATCGATGTTCTCGGCGGTTGCCTCCGCAAATGTAGGCT
>CAWLAN010000016.1:0-25576 GCA_963854815.1 Planctomycetes bacterium UBA1146 | reverse complement strand
CTCGGTGGTGATCCCGAGCCCGCCCATGGATTCGTCCCGTGGCCACCTCCAGCCATCGAGAGACAGCGTCGAAAGTTGCAAAAGCGTGGCGTATCGACGGTTCTGGACGATCCTCTGGCCGATTACCAGGGTGCCACTGTCACCGCACAGGGTGTCATTCCGAGCACCGAGGTGAGCGCCGAGCAGTGGCCAAAGATCGGCTACGACCCGCAACTCGCCCGTGAGTTGCTGGCAAAAGCGGGCTGGAAGGTGCCGGGGATGGCTGGTGGACGATCATTACCTGCCATCGAGATCCTGCTTCCTTCCGGCGGCACCAACACACTGGTCGCCGAGTGGCTACAACTGTGCTGGAAACGGGAACTGGGACTGGATACGAGGATCCGCGCGATGGAATGGCGTAGTTTTCTCGACGCACAACGCTCCGTCGACTATGACATTTCGCGCAGCAACTGGATCGCAGATTATCCCGACCCGGCAACTTTTTTGACCCTGTTCACATCTGAGGCGCCCAACAACCGCACCGGTTGGTCCGATGAGGAATACGACCGACACGTCACCGATGCCCTCCATCAATCGGATCCACAATTGCGACGGCGCTCCTGGTATCTGGCCGAAAAGATCCTGCTCGAGCGGGGACCGATCCTACCGTTGTGGTCGATGACATCCGGCAATCTGGTTTCGGATCAGATCACCGGATTCTCGGCAAATCCCCTCGACCAACATGATCTTCGCGGTCTCGGTAGGAGGTCTCCCTGAGTACGCTGCTGCTTCGCCGGTGCGTCACTGCCGTGGTGACGATCTGGGCGGTTTTCACCATCTCCTTCTTCATCATCCGGGCCGCCCCCGGAGGCCCCTTTGACGCCGAAAGGGATCCTCCAGCCGAGGTCAAGCAGGCCATCGAAGCGCGTTACAATCTCGACGCTCCGCTCTGGAGTCAGTACCTCGATCAGGTCCAGGGCTGGCTGGTACTCGATCCTGGACCATCGCTGAGACAACCCGACCATGACGTAGCGTCGATCCTTGGCGCCTCTTTGCCGATATCCATCCTGCTGGGGACGCTGGCGCTGGTGCTGGGAACCGCCATCGGCATCCTGATGGGCCTACTGGCTGCCCTGCACTCGGGAAGCTGGATCGACCAGTTGGTGGTGGCCTTCGCCTCCATCGGCATCTCACTTCCTCTCTATGTGATCGCCGGCATGCTGGTGCTGGCCTTCTCCTTTGGCCTCGGCTGGATCCCACCGGCCGGGTGGGAGACACCACGGTCGCTGATCCTGCCGGTGACGTGTCTGGCGCTGGCTCCTGCAGCGCAAGCAGCACGCTTGATCCGCAGTGGTCTCATCGAGATGAAAACACAGGAATTCGCCAGGACTGCGCGTGCCAAGGGGCGTGGATCGTTCGACGTTCTGCTGCGCCATTGCCTGCGGCCAGCGATGATTCCACTGGTCTCGGCTCTGGGACCGACCGCCGCTGCGCTGTTGACAGGATCGCTCGTCATCGAACAGATCTTTGCCATCCCGGGAGTCGGGATGCACTTCATCCAGGGAGCGCTCAATCGAGATTACCCGCTGGTACTGGGAGCGGTGCTTCTCTACACCGTATTGCTCCAGTTGCTCACCCTGCTGACCGATGTGCTGCTGCTGATGCTCGATCCGAGATTGAGGGAGGAAGCGCCGTGAAACCGCTGGTTACGACCCGGTCTCCGGTACCGTTGCTGGGTCTCGGATGGTTGCTGGCAGTGCTGCTGGTATCGATCCTGGCACCGCTATTGCCCATCTCCTCGCCGGAGTCTGCCGAGCCCTCGCTGGCCTGGAGTGCGCCCGATAGTCATCACCTGATGGGAACCGATGCGCTCGGGCGCGACCTGTTCAGTCGCATTCTGTGGGGTTCGCGCGTGTCGTTGGCATGTGCACTCGCTGGTGCCGCGACCGCACTGCTGCTGGGAGTATCGTGGGGACTGGTCGCCGGAGGAGGTTCTGGCAGGCGTGACGAACTGATGATGCGTGTTGTCGACCTGCTCGACTCGGTACCGCTGGTGTTCCTCGTCATCTTGCTGGCGAGTATCGCGCGCGGATCTTCCTGGGAGGCGGCCGGAGGAGGGCTGGGACTCTTCTTCCTCATCCTCGGGATCGTCTACTGGACTCCGATGGCGCGCGTGGTTCGAGGCGAAACACGTTCGCTCGCCAGACGAGAATGGGCCGTCGCAGCGACCGCTCTGGGGACCCCTCGAAACCGGATCCTGTGGCGCCACATCCTACCCAACCTGACCCCCACCATCCTCGTCACCGTCACTCTCATCATTCCCCGGGTACTGCTGTTCGAAGCGTTTTTGTCTTTCCTTGGACTGGGTGTACAGGCTCCTGCGGTCTCGTGGGGAACGCTGGCTCGGGATGCTTTCGAGGTGCTCAATCCGGTCCGAACCGCCTGGTGGATGGTGGCGTTCCCATCGATCGCACTGGCGGTGACGCTGCTGGCTCTCAATGTCGTCGGCGATGCACTACGCAATGATCTCGATCCGAAACGGCAGCACTAATCCTTCATCTTTGGATCGAAGGCGTCTCGAAGCCCGTCGCCGAGCAGGTTGAAGCCGAGCACCGTGATCATGATGGAAAGACCGGGAAAGATCCCCATCCACGGCATATCGACCCAGTATTCCTTGGAATCGACCAGCATCCGGCCCCAGGAAGGAGCTGGAGGAGGGAGTCCGATACCGAGGAAGGAAAGGCCTGCCTCCGCCAGAATATTGCCGGCGATCATCAGGGTCGAGACCACGACTACCGGCCCGAGACAGTTGGGTAATACATGCCCGATGAGAATGCGTGTATCACTCTGCCCCAGCGCCCTTGCCCCGAGCACGAACTCGCTACCTCTGAGCGAAATTACCTGACCACGCACGATCCGCGCGACACCGGGCCAGCCGACAACTCCGAGTGCCGCGAAGATGACGATTTCGTTGGGTTTCTCGAACACTGCCAGGATGCCAATCATCAGCAACAAACTAGGAAAGGCAAAGAAGGTATCGGTCAGACGCGAGATCAAGGTGTCAATGCGACCTCCGCGGAATCCCGCGATGCTTCCCAGTACCAGGCCGATGCAGAGAGCCACCAGCGTGCCTACCAGACCGATCCTCAGGGATATCCCGGCGCCATAAACGATGCGGGTCCACACATCCCTGCCCAGTTCATCGGTCCCGAGCGGGTGCCCCGGGATTCCAGGCGGCTGCTGATACTCGTGGGCGCCGCGGAACTGTTCAGCGAAACCGTAGGGTCCTGCGCCGTCGGCATGGGAGGGCACCAGCCACGAGGGAAAGAACGCCAGCACCGTGACCATCATCACGACCAGTGCCCCCAGCATCGCCAGTCGATTGCGCCGGAGACGCTTGAAGGCCATCTGGGTCGGGGATCGTCCTCGGTTAGTTGCGGTCATCACGCACCCTCGGATCGAACCAGGCATACGACAGGTCTACCAGTAGATTGACCCCGACGAACACGAACGACATCAACAGGATTCCGCCGGTGATCAGCTCCCGGTCCCGCTGCTTGATCGCCTCGACCACTTCTCGTCCGAGACCCGGCAAGGCAAACACCGTCTCCGTCAGAACCGCTCCCACCAGCAGATACCCGAACGAGTTGCCGACCACGGTGACGATCGGTATGGCGGCATTTTTCAAGGCATGCTTGAGCACCACCACCGCCTCCCCCAGCCCCTTCGATCGAGCGGTACGGATGTAGTCCTGGGTCAGTACGTCGAGCATCGCCGAACGGCAAAGGCGGGCGATGGTGGCCGATGAGAGCAGGCCCAACGCCGCGGCGGGTAAGATCAGCGAACGGAACATGGTGTACGCGTCGGTGTCATCGAAGCCGGTCCTGGGCAGTCCGAGCACCGGAGCCACGTAGATGATCATCAGGATTCCGAGCCAGAAAACCGGCATCGAGACCCCCATGATGGCGACCAGCATCGAACAGTAATCGATCCACGTACGACTTCGCACCGCCGACAGGATTCCGGCGCCGATGCCAACAACGAGAGCGATGAACATGGAAAATATGGCAAGACGTATGGTGACGCCGAAAGCCTCCTCGAGGATCTCGTTGACGCTCTTACCCGCCTTCACATCCGATTCACCGAGATCGAAATCGGTGAACAGTCGCCACAGGTAGCGACCGTACTGCACCGGCAGGGGATCGTTGTATCCACGTGCCTCGTTATAGGCATCGACGGAGGCCGGATCTGCCCTCTGGCCAAGACGGGTTCTTCCTGGATCACCGGGGATGGCAGCGTTCAGGAGGAACACGATCAGCGTCACCAGCAAGATGACAGGGATCGCCTCGAGCAGTCTTCGCAGGGTGTAGGAGACCACTTGACCTCGTTATTGTGCGCCCACGTTGTCGATCTGAACCAGATGCCAGCGGACGTGGTTGCCCTGGACATCGTCACACATGCGGGTCGGTGTGAAGTTCTTCACGTAGGGTTTGATCAGGATCGTCTCGCTTTGAAAAAGCAAAAACAGCCATGGATAATCGTCAAGGATCTTGCTTTCAGCTTGCTGCAATAACCTGATTCTTTCATCCATGTCGGTAACCGCATGGGAACGATCGATCAGAGCATCGACCTCGGGGTTGTCATAAAACGTAGTGTTACCGCCCGATCCTTTGTTCTTGGAGTGGAACAAGAAGGCGAGAAAGTTCTCTGGATCGGGGTAGTCCGCCACCCAGCCGAGTCGGAAGAAGGATGGTTCCCCTGATTCGTTCGATTCGAGGAAGGCTGCCCAGTCGAGCATCTTGAGGCCGATGGGGATCCCTACCTTGCGCAGATCCTCCTGAACCGACTGGGCAATCTTGGCGTTGTCGCCCTGGGTGTTGAACCACAGATCGACGGAGGGAAGTCCCTGCCCCTCGGGGTAGCCTGCCTCCGCCAGCAGCGTTCTGGCACGTTCCAGATCGAGGGGATAGGCGGGGCGATCGGCGTTATGCCCGAGGATGCCCGGTGGCAAGATGCCGTTGGCGGGAAAGAAGCGACCTTCCAGCAACACTTCAGCCAGGAATTTTCGATCGACGGACAGGTTGACCGCCTCGCGCAGTTTCCTGGCGCTGGCGGAATTGCCGGCGTAGGGAGAACCTTGCTTCTCGAGATTGAATCCGTAGTACTGCACCGCCAGCGATGGCCACGACAGCACCTCATCGGCTCGATTGGATCGACTCCACTTGGGATAGACCCCCTGGGTCACCGCCAACACCTCGAAATTACCCGCCTTGTATTCCTCCAACTGCGCCAACGGCTCCGGGATGACCCGGTACAGGATCCCGGCCAGTTTTGGAGCGCCCTCGAAGTAGTCGGGATTTGCCCTCAACAGCAGCGAGGTGCCCTCTTTCCATTTTTCCAGCACGAAGGGACCGGTTCCTGTTGGCTTGCGCGAAAAAGCATGGCCATGCTGCTCGACCAGTTCGCGCGGCACCACGGCAGTGTTGACCATCGCCAGGTGATAGATGAAGGGTACGTAGGGCTTCTTCAGCGTGATGCGAAGCTGGAGATCTCCCAGCACCTCGATACCGGCGATTTCGGGCGCCTCCTCCTGAGAACTTCGCGCGGACTCGATCGCCTCACTGGCACCGAGGATCGGTTCGATCAGGTTCGATCGCTTCGAGCGCACCGAGGCCAATCGCTGCAGGCTGTACTTGAAATCGGCGGCGGTGATCGCCCGTCCGTGACTGAACCTCACTCCGGCGCGGATGGTGAAGTCGTACTGGGTGCCGTCAGAGGAGATCTCAGGCATGGAAACGGCGAGACACGGTTCCAGTTTCAGCTCGGGATCGTAGTCGAGCAGCGTGTTGAAGATCTTCGATGCGACGCCATCGGAAGTGGTGTCAGAGACGAGGATCGGATCGAGACCGGGCGGATTGGTCATCAGCGGGATGCGGAAGATGCCGTCCGGATGAGGCGCCGAGATGCTGTCGATCTCGAAAACGGTATCTGTACCCGATTCCATCCGGGCGGTGCACCCGGGTGCCACCATCGACAGGATCACCAGCCATGACATCAACACAGAGGTCCAGGACAAACATTTTGACATGCGACGATTCTCCTCTGAAAGAACACACACCTATTCCTGCACTCATTGAAGATGTGGCACCGTATCCGAAGTACCGTTCCAGTTCGAGCCTGCCCATCGATGGCGATCGACTGGTGGAGGGCTTCGGAACCAAAAACCGACCCATTTCCAGCGAGTCCGATCGCTCTGGAACCCCGAACCTCTCGGTTCCGGGGCGTCCCAGCGCTTCCGACCGGGTCCGGCTCATTGCCGCCCTCACGGCCAAGATGTAAGTTATCGTCTCCGTTGACATTGGAGCCTGACATTGGTGCCACCGGGGATCCCATCTCAGAGCTGCCCCCGAGCCCGGAAGAGGAAACCATGAGATTGAACCTGTGCTGCCACCAACACCGATCATCGACCTTCAGCAGCGCCAGATCCGCCGCGGGCGCGTTGCTGCTGCTGCCGCTGCTGGTCTTGATTTTCTCGAGCAGCGGGTGTTCGGGAGAGAGCACCACGAAGGTCGCCTCCGACAGGGCATCGATGCGCCGTAGTCTCCGTCAGCCGGAGCCAAAACCAGACCTGACAATTCCTGTCGGAATTCCGACACCGGCCTTCGCGGGAGAACTGTCGGCCGATGCCATCGTCAAGAATCGTACCGGTACCTACGGCGGGCGAATCGTCTACGCCATCCTCGGCGAGGTGGATACCTTCAACCCGGTCGAGCCGAAGGGGGCCACCGATCAGGAGATCCGCGCCATCGTCTTCTCCGGGCTGGTCGGCTACAACAACGGCAACTGGCAGACGGGTCCGGAACTGGCGAAATCGTGGGACGTCTCCGACGACAACCTCACCTGGACCTTCTTCCTGCGCGAGGGAATTCGCTGGAGTGACGGCGAGCCGGTCACCATCGACGATGCGCTGTTCTCGTTCCAGGCGGTCTTCCACGACCAGATCGCCACCAGTATCAAGGATGGCTTCAAGCACCCGGAGACGGGAGCACTGCCCCAGGTCAGCATCGACCGGGATCGAAACGCCATCATCTTCCAGCTATCGCGCGTCGATTCCCAGTTCGTGACCCACATCGGCAACGTACGGCTGATCCCTCACCACAAGTGGAAGGATCATCTGCAGGATGAGAACCCGACCCTGCTGCAGCAGATGACATCCAATGCTCCGCCGGAGGATCTGGTCGGCTGCGGTCCCTTCGTGTTGAAGAAGTACGTCCCCGGCGAGAAGATCGTCTACCGGCGCAACCCCTACTACTGGAAAAAGGATGCCCGAGGTCAGCGACTGCCCTATCTCGACGAGGTGGTGATCCTGCTGGTCAAGGATCTCAATCTGCAGTGGCAGAAGTTCGAGGCGGGAGAACTGGACATCTTCATGGATCTCCCCGCCGACCATTTCAGGGAAGCCGCGGCGATGGAGAAGGCGGGTAAAGCACACCTGATCCGTCTCGGGGTCAGTCTCAACAGCAACTGGGTGTGCTTCAACCTGCACCCGGGCCAGGATGCCGAGACCGGTGTACCGTTCGTCGATCCGGCCAAATCGTACTGGTTCCATAAGCTCGAGTTCCGCAAGGCAGTCAATCACGCCATCGATCGAGACGGCATCCAGCGCACCGCCTTCCAGGGCAGGGCCACCCCGATCTGGTCGAGCATCACCCCCGGAAATCGAAGCTGGTACCACAAGGGAGTGCCGACCTATCCGCACTCGATCGAAAAGGCGAACGAATATCTCGACGGACTGGGCTGGAAAGACAGCGACGGCGATGGGATACGCGAGGATGACCAGGGTCGTCCCATCGTTTTCAATCTCAACACCAATGTCGAGAACAACCTGCGCCAGCAGGTCGGCAATCTGATCATGCAGGATCTGAGAAAGGTCGGCATCCATGTCAATTTCAAACCGATCATCTTCAACGATCTGGTCACCAGCCTGAGAGATAGCCACAGGTGGGACATGATCCTGCTCGGCTGGGGATCTGGCGTTCCGCCCGACCCTGCCAACGGTAAGAACATCACCCTCTCCAGCGGTCGTCTCCACGCCTGGTACCCGCAGCAGCCGGAACCGGCCACCGCATGGGAATCACGCATCGATTCTCTGATGACGATGATGGACGAGGAACTCGATGACACCGTCCGCAAGAAATACTACGACGAGGTGCAGGAACTGATCGGCCAGAACATCCCGATCCTTTATCTGATCGCCGCCAACTCGTATTGCACGGCGAAAACTAACCGGCTCGGAAATCTGTGGCCGAGCCTGTTGCGCCCACAACTGACCTGGAACCTCGAAACCCTGTGGATCCGAGACTGAGGATGGCAAAGAAGAACCGTTGCTGACCTTCACCCTCCGTCGGTTGTTGTCGATTCCGCCGCTGGTACTGGTGGTCTCCTTGCTGACCTTCTTGTTGTTGAAGGCAGCACCGGGAGATTTCTACAGCCAACAAGAGGCAGATCCGGCTCGCTCACTGACCGAGGTGCTACGACAAAAGGAATCCTCAGGCTTACTGGTGCGTCTGAGTCAAACCCAACTCGAGGAGTTCGGAGATTTTCGAGACGATGGCTCGACCTGGTCCTTTCGTGACGACGGTGAAAAGGCGCCGACCATCCTGCGCGATGGAATCGTCGTCAGGGGACGCAGTGCCAGTCGCAGTCTGCTCAACTTCCAGATCGAATCGACCAAGTACCAGTGCGATGACGAGGGAGTGGTGTACCGCAAGGTCGGCCCCATCGAGAGTTTCTTCTCCTGGTTTTTCAATGCCGCAAGCGGCGATTTCGGACGCTCCTACAAGTTCAATCGACCGGTCTTCGGCATCATTGCGGAACGGCTCTGGAACACCCTGATCCTGTCGATCGCGGCGCTCTTGATCGCCTACGGCCTCGGCATCCCGCTCGGCATCTTCGCCGCGGTCAAACCGAACTCACTGGTAGACCATTCGGCGGGAATCCTCGCCTTCATCGGACTGTCAGTTCCGACCGTTTTCTCGGCACTGCTGGCGGTGCTGTTTGCCACTTACACCGGATGGTTTCCCATCGGTGACATGCGCTCGCTCGACTACGATCTATTCGGGTTCTGGGGCAAGTTGGGAGACAGACTGCACCACCTGTTCCTGCCCGCCATCGTGCTCGGCACCTCTGCCATGGCCGGCTACATGCGCCAGGCGCGCGGCAACATGATCGAGGCGCTGGGACAGGACTACGTCCGTACCGCTCGCGCCAAGGGAGTCTCCCACAACTCGGTGCTCTTCAAGCACGCCTTCCGCAACGCCGTCAATCCTCTCGTCACCCTGTTCGGGTACTCGCTCGCCAGCCTGCTCAGCGGCAGCCTGCTGGTCGAAATCGTCATGAACTGGCCCGGTCTGGGAAGACTCGTGTTCGAGGCGATCAGTGCCAAGGATGAGCCACTGGTGCTGGCGAGCGTGCTGATTTCGACCCTGCTGCTGGTATTCGGCAACCTGGTGGCGGACCTGTTACTGGCAGTGGTCGACCCGAGGGTGAGATTGTCATGACCGACACCCACCCACCACTATCCAAGTTGCCCCCACCCCGCGGACCGTGGACGATGTTGTGGCACCGACTGCGCAAGAACAAGCTCGCCATGAGCGGCGCGGCGATCCTCCTGGTTCTCTACCTTATCAGTAGCTTCGGCGGATTCATCGGCCCCTACGGCAGCAACGAAATCAACAAGTACACCGTCAAGTACGGTCCGATGCTGCTGGGTGGATACGTCATCGAGAAGATCGCCGAGGTGATCGACCAAGATGAAAACTTCGAGGAAATCATCCGCGATACATACAGCCGCAAGTGGGAGTGGTTCGAGGGCGGCGTTCATTTTCATGACAGCGATGGCAACTTCACCCTCCGTCCCCACGTTCATCCCCTGCGCGAATACGTCTCCTGGGATGAATATGGTGAAACGGAATACATCCTCGCCGAGGATCGATCGATCTCGGTACCGGTGAGTTTCTTCGTCGAGGCCAGCGAGCCGCACGAGATCTTCAGCGTGTGCGGTTTCTTTCCCATCCACGGCAAAACGCATCTGATGGGCATCGCAGCCGAAGATCACCCCACAGGAAAGGACCTGCACACCGGTCTGTTCCTGCTCGGAACCGACATCCTGGGGCGAGACCTGTGGACGCGGATCCTCTACGGCGGACAGATCTCGTTGTCGGTCGGCCTGATCGGCATCTTCATCAGCATCACCATCGGACTCGCCATCGGCGGGATTGCCGGTTACTTCGGTGGCCTTGCAGATTTCTGGTTGATGCGACTGGTCGAATTGCTGCTGGCGATTCCCGGGCTGTACCTGATCCTGACGCTGCGCTACGCCATTCCGGACGAACTGAGCCCGCGCCAGACCTACATGATGATCGTCGCCATCCTGGCCATCGTCGGCTGGGCCAGCATCGGCCGGATGATCCGGGGAATGGTGCTGAGCCTGCGTGAAAGTGAGTACGCCCTCGCCGCCCGGGCGCTGGGTGGATCTTCGGCCCGGGTGATTTTGCGCCACCTGCTGCCCAACACGGCCTCCATCGTCATCGTCACCGCAACTCTCTATGTCCCCTACTACATCCTCGGCGAAGTGGCGCTGTCCTTTCTCGGTTTCGGAATCACCGAACCCGATTCTTCGTGGGGATTGCTGCTCAAGGACTGCCAGGGCTCCGAGGTACTGAAGTACAATCCGTGGCTCGTGACACCGGGCCTGTTCATCTTCCTCGCTGTGCTGGCTTACAACTTCCTCGGCGATGGTTTGCGCGATGCAGCCGATCCGAGAGCGTTTCTCGGAGTGTCCAGGAAGGAGAAGTCTTGATCATGGCACCATGGTTACTGCTGGTCGCGCTCACCACGGGCAGTCCGTATGTGAGTCCGGCCGGGGATCCACCCCCTTCGATCCTGCTGATCGTCGTCGATGATCTGGGCTGGGCCGATCTCGGATGTACCGGAAGCAGTTTCTACGAGACTCCATCCATCGATGGTCTCGCTGCCCAGGGAGTGCGCTACACCAGTGCCTATGCCGCCTGCCCGGTGTGCAGCCCGACTCGTGTCAGCATCCAGACCGGGGTCCATCCGGCGCGACTCGCGACCACTGACTACTTCGGAGCGGCCGGTCCCGAGCGCTGGAAGCGAAAAACTCCATCTCTGCCAGCGGCCTATCTCGATCGGCTTCCGCTCGAACAGTTGACCATCGCCGAGATTCTCAAGTCGAATGGGTACGCGACCTTCTTCGCCGGCAAGTGGCATCTTGGACCGGAGGGATTCTGGCCCGAGGACCAGGGCTACGATGTCAATCGCGGTGGTATCACCCGGGGAGGCCCCTACGGTGGCAAGAAGTACTTCTCCCCCTACGGCAATCCGCGCCTCAGCGATGGTCCCGAAGGGGAACACCTGCCCGACCGGCTCGCCTCCGAGACGATCGAGTTCATCGAGCAGCACCAGAGGCAACCGTTCCTGGCGGTACTGTGCTTCTACTCCGTTCACACCCCGCTCATCGCTCGTGAAGATCTGGCCGCGAAATACCGCAACAAACGCAAAGAACTGCACCTGGAACCGCGCTGGGGTCAGGAAGGAACACGCAAGGTACGTCTCGTCCAGCAGCACGCCGTCTACGCCGCAATGGTCGAGGCGATGGATGCAGCGGTGGGACGGGTGCTGCAATCACTCGATGATCTGAAACTTGCTGAAAAGACCATCGTCATGTTGATCTCTGACAACGGCGGACTCAGCACCTCCGAGGGTCATCCGACCAGCAATCTGCCTTTACGCGCCGGTAAGGGCTGGATGTACGAGGGTGGCATCCGCGTGCCTTTCATCGCCCGGGGACCCGGGATCGACGGCGACGGCAGAAGTTGCTCGCGCAACATCCAGAGTACCGATCTGCTGCCCACCTTGCTCGATATGACAAGCCTGGCGAAACCGCAAGGCTGGACAGTCGACGGAAACTCCTTTTTTGCTTCCCTGAAGGCGGAGGAAACGACCGCGGCACCGCCCCTGTACTGGCACTACCCCCATTACGGCAACCAGGGAGGGAGCCCGGCATCTGCCATCCTCGATGGCGACCTGAAACTGATCGAACACCTCGACGACGGCAAACTGGAACTGTTCGACGTCGAGCAGGATCCCGGCGAAACCAACCTGCTCAACGATGCCCAGCCACAACAACTGATACGTCTCCACCGGATGCTCCAGAGCTGGCGAAGTGAGGTCGGGGCGCGGATGCCGACTGTGCGACCAGATGCCGCACGCAGCGACGACTAGCGACAGTTGCCGATCGAATCGAGCGCTTCTGGATTGGCGATGCTCGACAGGTCGCCGAGATCATCTTCTTGCAGATGGCGAGCTCGAATCAATCTCCTGACGATCTTGGCGCTTCGAGTCTTCGGTAGATCATCGACGAAATAGACCGCACGGGGCCGATCGACCTTGCCGAGCGCCACGACCACCTGATCGACGAGTTCCAGGCGCAGCGAATCGCCCTCCGTCGTGCCCGGGTGCAAGACGACGAAACAGACCAGTTCGGTCCCTTTCAGATCATCAGGGACCCCGATGGCTGCCGCTTCGCTCACCGCAGGATGCCCGATGAGAGCCGATTCAATCTCCCCTGGACCAACGCGACGTCCCGCGATGTTGAGGGTGTCATCGGCGCGTCCCAGCAGGAACCACTGCCCTTCCTCATCGACGAGCGCCCAGTCGCCATGATTCCAGACACCCGGGAACTTCGACCAGTAGGTTTCAAGGTACCTCTCATCGGCATTCCATAGCGAGCGCGTCATCGACGGAGCAGGACTCTTGCACACCAGGTAGCCGACCTCCCCCTCGAGACTGTTACCGTCCTCATCGAAGACATCGATGTCCATACCAAGGCCTGGTGACTGGAGCGAGGTCTCAACCAGCGGGAGGACCGGCAGCGGTGCCAGAAAACACCCGACGATATCGGTGCCCCCGGAGATATTGATGATGGGAAGTTTGCCTTTTCCGACCTTGTCGAAATACCAGCGATAACTCTCCGAATCCCACGGTTCTCCGGTCGACCCCAGAATCCGCAAGGTCTCCATCGGATGGGCATCGACAGGCTCTGATCCGGACCGCATCAGCAGACGAATCGCCGTCGGACTGATGCCCAGATGGGTGATGCCGTAGCGCTCCACCATCGACCAGATCCGATCAGGACCGGGATAATCAGGGGTCCCCTCGAAAACGACAAAAGGGACCCGGTTGAGCCAGCAGCCGATGATTTCCCACGGTCCCATCATCCAGCCGATATCGGTGAACCACCACATCAGGTCGTCGCGAGCGCCCACATCGAAGTTGTATCGCAACTCCTTGCCCATCTGGACCATGCATCCGGCATGGGTGTGGACGGTGCCTTTCGGTTTCCCCGTGGTACCACTGGTATAGATCATCAACGCCGGATCCATCGCGCCCATCATCTCGGTCACCGCATCGTCATCGAAGGAAGCCACCGCTTCATGCCACCACAGATCCCTGTCGCTTTTCATCGATGCGAGAGTATCTGCACGCTGGAGCACGATCATGTGTTCGATCGTCTCGACACCAGCGACCGCCAGGTCTGCCTGTTCCTTGAGCGGAAATTGCTTACCCCGTCTCATTCCGAAATCCGCGGTGAACAACAAACGAGATCCAGAATCGACCAGTCTTTCTCGTACCGCCGGAGCAGCATAGCCGCTGAAGATGGGGATGAAGATGGCTCCAACCTTCATCGTCGCCAGCATGGCAAAGACCACCTCGCCGACCATCGGCATCAGGCAAGCAACGCGATCGCCTCGTTCGATGCCCAGGTGACGCAGCAGATTGGCCAGACGGTTGATCTCCTGTGAGGCGTCGAGAAAAGTCCAGCGGCGAGCATTTCCACTCTCGTCCTCGGCGATCAGCGCCAGTTGATCCGGCACCTGAGTCGCAGGCACATCGATGCAATTGAGCACGATGCTCGTCTCACCCCCCACGAACCAATCAGCCCTCTCGGGTCCGCTGGTGACATCGACGACCTGTTGATAGGGACGCGACCACACGACACCGAGATCTTCGAGTACTGCTGGCCAGAAGTGCTGAGGATCTCGCTGGCTCCAGCGAATGAACTCCCGAATCGATGATTCGGGTCGCTGCCGATCGATGGGACGCCCCAGCGATTGCATCAATTTTGCGATCCGGGTCTGTTCCACCATGTCGGGATCGGGCATCCAGATCGGTTGGGTCATCGGATACGGCCCGATATCTCGGCCACGACCAGGTCCTCGTAACGCTGCTGCAGCCGACGACTCCAGGATCGCTCCTGTGGACTCCTCAGGAGCCGCTGCTGTATCGAACCGATCGGATCCACTCCACAGATGGAACCGGTCAGGAACGCCTCGTCGGCAGCGAGTAGATGCTCGAGGGGATAATGGCCCGTCTCGAAATCAATCTCACCGTCCTCGAGCAGCCAAAGAATTTTCTTACGGGTGATTCCGGGAAGTACCAGGTCATCGGAGCAGGTGTAAACCGTACCATCTGCGATCCAGAACAGGTTCGCTGATGTCGCCTCGGTGACGATTCCATCGAGAGAGAGCAAGATGGCGTCCTCGGCACCCGAGAGTTGAGCTTCGCTCCTGGCCAGAATCGAAGCGAGATAGTTACCGCTCTTGACGTTGGGGTCGAGACAAGCCGGCGGAATCTTTCTTCGATTGGCCACCAACAACTCGATTCCGGTGGAGCAGGAATCGGGACTCGAATCCAGGGTCGTACTCATTACCACCAGACGAGGAATGGACGAGCTGATCCCGATCTCGCCATCGATCCGGTCACCTCGCGTCAAGGTGATACGGACAACCACATCCTGTTCTGGTGGATGATGAGTGAGTAGTTCATCGATGAATCCGCGCAGAGATTCATCGTCATACTCGAGAGGAAGCCGTAATCGACCGGCACCGTCACGCAACCTCTGGAGATGATCATCGAGAAATATCGGCTGCAGTTTCCGCGCCAGCAGGGTCTCGAAGATGGAATCGCCGTAGAGAAAACCGCGATCAAGAACGCCGATTCTGGCACTGGTCGTCGGCATCACCTCGTCTTCGATCCAGGTCCAGGAACAGCGACTCGCGCTCGGTTTTGTCATCAGGCGGGATCTTCCAGCAAACCACCAACTCGACCCGAGAGGTGACTCTCCACCACCATCTCGGCCAGAGCGGGGAAAACAAGCGCGGAATGTTCGCCGCAAGCACCCGGAGTCACGATCCTGCCACCGGCACTGGAAATTGGTTCGGGAGGATCCTCGAGGGGACCGATCCGATGTTCGGCTCGTGCTTTCAAAGTTACCACTGAGGAGAGATTTTCGATCCAGTCGTCATGCCTCTTACAGAAATCGGTGAACCCATCCCAGTCCACCGCTGGCATGACGGATTCTGAACCCTCCAGCGCCCTGCGGAGGTACAGGTCGCGACTTCCTGTACCGTTGTCGACCAGGATCGCCCTCTCATCTCTCCAGTAAATTACAGGCGGAAGATCCACGGACAAATCCAGGGTGAAGATTGAATTCGTTTCACGAGTGAATGGATGGCGAACTGAATGTCGTTCCAGGATGGAAAGAGTCGAAACTCCGGCACACAAAAACACCTTGGAGGCGATACCTTCTCTCGATCCGGCAGTGAACTGGACCCCGTCGTCCTTCTCGACCAGTGAACTCAGCGGTGCCGAGGTATGGATTCGCCCACCACTCTTACGCATTCTCCACATCAGGGCACCGGCAACAGCCACTGGATCAACGGTTGATCCATACTGATCGTAACAACAGATCGGTCCATCGACAGAAAGTGCCGGCCAGCGTCGGCTGGTATCGGCGGGATCCAGCACCTCGATTCCATCACGCGAACCCGAAATAGGCTCTCCAGGCATCAATACACCACAACGACGCAGTCCGGGATCAACCTCGAGCCAATCGGCCCAACCGTCATAGAGTTCCCAACCGCGCCGGGTCACCCCCTGCCATCGACCATCGGTTGGCTCCAGGAGTGGCACTCGGGAACCGAATGGACCGACGCTAGGTGTCTCGAGCGCATCGACGAGCACCACCGAACCGGCTTCTCGACGCAGTAGGTGATCGACCACGGCCAGACCGGTAGAACCGGCTCCTACGACGAGATGGTCGCAGTTGAGGGGCTGCAAGTCGTCTCCTTTCGCCTGCTGGGCCTGGCTGGGAGCCTATCACCTCCCCTCCCGGGCCTCCACCTCACTGAGACTTGACCTGGCCCTCAGAACTCTCAAGGATGTAGGCAACCGAACAACCCGTTGTCGGGAGAGAGGAGTTTCATGCTCGTCAGAAGTTTTGCTCTCGATCCGCGTCGCTCCTCACTGTCGGTCATGCTGATGCTGCTGGTACTTTGTTGCTGCTCGTGTCAGGGCGGTAACTTGCGCAATCCTGACGGCAACCCCTGGCCGAATCTGTATGCGGAAGATCCCGTCACCAGGATCCAGACCATTCACGCCATCCAGGGAACCGACAATCGAAGTCATCTTCCGCATCTCTTTCCCCTGCTCAACGATTCCGATCGCTGGGTGCGCTTCAACGCTCGCTCTGTCATCCTGGTTCTGGCGGGTGATCGAAGAAATTCTGCTCCTCCATATGACTACCTCGCTGCGCCTCAGATCCGCCGAAAATCGGTCCAGGAATACCAGCAGTGGTGGAACCAGGTGTTCCTGGTTCCAGCTTCCTGAAATACCCCTCAAGTCGCTCCCATCCACGGTCGAAAGAAGGAACAAGGTGTCATCTCGCCCAGACGGGCATCGAGGTGCATACGTCCGGTCGTAGCAGTTGCGGGGAGAAATCGACAGATGAGCAACGAATCACCACTCTACCCCCGATGGCTGACAGCCTTCGGTGTGATCTCATGCCTGTGCCTCGTAACCTTCGTCTTCTCCAATCTCATCGCCCCCTCCCACGCCATCGGGACCTCGGATTCTCTGACCATCCTGCTCAATCATGCCGGTTCATTGCGCCCCGGTAACGAGATCAGTTTCCGCGGCGTCCCGGTCGGAACGATCGAAACCCTGGAACTGATCGGTCAAGGCGGCCAACAGATCGCTCGTGCTCAGTCCGAGGCCACCATCAACCCGCAGAAAAACCCACCCATGATCAGAGTCGTCGGGTCTTTACAGAGTGGGATTCGTTCCCTCATCACAGACGACAGCAGACTGGAAATCCGTACCGATGCGCATCGTGAGAGTTCTCTCGATATCCAACCAGGAACCGGAACACCCATCTCCCGAGACGGAATACTTCGAATGCAGCACAACCCCATGGGAGATGCTGAGGCAGAATACTTGAGTACACTGAACAGTTTACGCCACACCGCCGAGGCGATGACCGTACTATTCCAGCTGATCACTGGAGAGGATGGGTTGCACGATACGCTCAGAACCCTCGGAGATGCCGGCAATAGCGTTCGCGACACAGCCGAGGAATTTCGCATTCTGATTCGAGACGGCCGGGCTCCAATCCTGTCCTCGGTGCAACAAGCAGAAGAAATCCTGATTGAACTTCGGGCTCATAGCCAATCACTTCCCGAGTTGATGGATGCCATCTCCCGGGCGGGAAAAAAGGGCGAAGATCTGCTTCTGAGCATCGATCGAGTGCTTCACGAGAACCGGGCTCCATTTCGTGCAACCATCGAGAACCTCCAATTCACCAGTGAAAACCTCCACCAGTTAGCAGCCGAGTTGAGACGACGACCGTGGAGAATTCTCAATGCCCCTGGCGACCGAGAAAGCGCCTTCATCGCCCTCCACGAGTGCGCCAATCGATATGCCGAAGGTGCACTGGAAGTGCGCAGAGCCACCGAACAGGTTCGCGACCTTCTCGACAGGAGAGGCGAGGACAGGGATGTTCTCGATAAGCTGGAAGGGGCGTTGCAATTCCTGGGAGAGCGTCTGACACGACAGGCAGATCTGGAAAAAACCCTGCTCGAACGTACGCAAGACCTGGCGGTGCCGCGCTAGTTTTCTCGGCCCGATTCCCGCGTCCATTTTCGCAATCGGGTCATTGTCTCCCGCAGTGCCACACCAGTATGGCTTCGGCGGCATCGGACCAGTTGCTCCGGTGTGCCCTGTGCCACCACCTTTCCACCACCCTCACCCCCCTCAGGACCCAGATCGATGACATGATCAGAAGCAGCGATCAGATTCAGGTCATGTTCGATGACGATGACCGTATCGCCCCGATCCACCAATCGGTGCAGCATCTTCACGAGCAAACTGACATCAGTGAAGTGCAGACCGGTAGTGGGTTCATCCAGGATGTAAATTCGGCGTCCTCGAGATCGACGCCCCAGTTCCGAAGCCAGTTTGACTCGTTGCGCCTCACCGCCTGATAGAGTGGTCGCCGGCTGACCCAGTGAGAGATAGCCCAGACCCACGTCCAGCAGTGCTCTCAACATCGTCGCAACCGAAGGAATGTCCTCGAACAGGTCCAGCGCCTTCTGCACGTCCATCTCCAGAACATCGGCGATGTTGTTCCCCTTCCACCGAACCACGAGCGTTTCCTTTTCGTAGCGTTTTCCTCGACACCCCTCGCACTGAACCCAGACGTCACTGAGAAAGTGCATCTCGATGAGGTGGCCACCTTTCCCCTCACAGGATTCGCAACGGCCACCTTGAACGTTGAAGGAGAAGCGTCCGGGGCCCCAGCCGCG
This sequence comes from Planctomycetes bacterium UBA1146, assembly GCA_963854815.1. Taxonomy (GTDB): domain Bacteria; phylum Planctomycetota; class UBA8108; order UBA1146; family UBA1146; genus UBA1146. Next base: position 6,872 of record CAWLAN010000016.1, on the reverse strand, counting down.
CATCCTGGCGAGTTCTGTTCGTGCGAACAGGGAACGGATCGGAGTCATCACACCGGTATAGGTGGCTGCGTTGGAAGCGGGAGTTCTACCCAGTGGTTGCTGGTCGATGACACCGAGACCATCGAAAACTTCATAACCCTCGATGTCATCATGGGCAGCACTCGTAGGCCGAGCTGCGGCCAGACGAGTTGCCAGTTCACAAGCAAGGATATCCATCACCAGGGTCGACTTTCCGGATCCACTGACACCGGTGACGGTGGTGAGCACACCCGTTGGAAATTCAACATCGATATTTTTCAGATTGTGTGCACGTGCTCCAACGACCCGCAAAACCCCACCATCTCCGTCACGACGTGGACCGATCTCGCAAACGACTTCACGTCCTGACAGGAAATTACCAGTGGCAGATGCCTCGACCTTCTCGATCGCAGCGGCATCGCCAACGGCAACCACCTCACCACCATGGATGCCCGCTCCGGGGCCAAGATCGATGACGTGATCGGCTCTTCGTATCGTTCGAGAGTCGTGCTCCACAACCACGACGGTATTGCCCTGGTCACGAAGCGCCTCGAGAGAATCGAGCAATCGATCGATATCCCGCGGATGAAGCCCGATGGTCGGCTCATCGAGCACGTAGAGCACCCCTACCAGTTGGTTGCCGATCTGTGTCGCCAGCCTGATCCGCTGCGCCTCACCACCTGAGAGTGTCTCCGTCGGACGATCAAGCGTCAGATATTCGAGCCCCACCTGGTCGAGGAAACGAAGTCGACTGGCCACTTCGCGATGGACCTGGTCTGCAACTTTCTTTCGAACACCGGTGAGTCTCAGTTGGTCGAAAAAGGTAAGAGCCTCTTCGACGGTACGACTACACACCTCGGAGATGTTTTGGCCGGCAATCCTGACCTCGAGCAACTCGGGTTTGAGACGACCCCCACCACAGCCAGGACAGGTCGAGACACTCAGGTGGTCCTCGATCGCCTTTCTCCAGCGCGGAGAATTGGCTCGCTGGTGCCAGATGTAGACTCGCTTGACGAGTCCTTCCCAGGTCGATCCCGTCACTCGTCGAAGTCGTCCGCTGCCACGGCGAGTCCTGAAAGTGACCGGATAGGAGAGATCACCGGTCCCCTCCAGGATGATACGCCAGCCGTCATCTCCCAGATCATCGACAGAATCGTCGGGATCGAATCCATGCTCGATGAGGGCGGCATCGATCACCTTACGTACCCTGCCACTTTTTCGACCGATCCAGGATCCAAGACGGTGAGCCATGGCACCCTTGAACAGCGGCATCGAGGGATCGGTGATGAGCCGTCGAGGATCTACCTGCTTCAGGACTCCGAGCCCTGAGCATCTCCGGCACGCCCCCGAGTGATGATTGAAAGAGAAGAGCCGAGGAGAAAGTTCCTCCGCCAACATCATGTGACCCGACGGGCAGGACGGTCTACGAGTAAAACGATGTAGTTCCACTCCATCCGCGTCGGCGACAATCAGCCGATCTCCACCGCGTCGATAGGTTTCCTCGACGCTTTCAGCAACACGTGTCCGTCCAGATTTCCTCGGGCGAAGTCGATCCACAACGACCTCGAGTTGTTGAACTTCCTCGATGGGACACTGATCAGCGAATTGCTCGATCCGCATCACATTTCCGTCGACTCGAACGCGAGCATATCCTTCACGAATCAGTTCCTGAGCTGCTGGAAACGGTCTGTCGAGAGGTGCCAGCAAAAGTGTGGGTTCTTGCTCACGTTGCTCGAGAATCGTCCGGCTCGCCGCGGCGGGTGTCGAGGCCTCGAGTTGGGAACCGCAGGTTGTGCAACGGGCCAAACCTGCTCGCGAGAAGAGGATCCTCAGGTAATCGTAAATCTCCGTCGAGGTCGCCACCGTCGACCGCGGATTGGAACCCCGGTTCCTCTGATCTATGGCGATGGCAGGGGCGATCCCCTCGACGCGATCGACCTCTGCTCGATCCATCTGTCCGATAAATCTTCGGGCGTATGTCGAAAGACTCTCGATGTAACGTCGCTGCCCCTCGGCAAACAGGATGTCAAAGGCAAGAGTGCTCTTCCCTGATCCACTGGGTCCGGTAATCACGGTGAACTCGCCGGCCGGAATCTTGACACTCACATCCTTCAGGTTGTGCTGTCTGGCTCCCTCGATCACAAAATGGGTCGCTGATTCGCCCGAACCCGAACCCCGTTTTTTGCCACGACGTACCGCGACTCGTTTGTGCGGCCCGAGTTCCTCGGCCAGCGCCTCACCGGTGGCCGTGGATGAACGGGCCACATCTTCAGGAGTACCACTGGCAATCACCCGACCCCCAGCTGCACCCCCGCCGGGCCCCAGGTCGATGACATGATCGGCCTGCATCACCACTTCCATGCAGTGCTCGATGATCACGACCGTGTTGCCACGATCCACGAGCGCATGAAGACACCCCATCAATCTCTCGATGTCGGCAAAGTGCAAACCCGTGGTGGGTTCATCAAGCATATAGAGGGTATTGCCCGTGCTTCGCTTTCTCAGTTCCTTGGCCAGTTTCACTCGCTGAGCTTCACCTCCGGAGAGAGTAGTGCTCGGTTGACCCAGGGACACGTATCCGAGGCCAACTTCGAGCAAGGTGGCCAACGTTTGGTGGAGCTGCGGGATGTCCACGAATAGTTCAGCGGCTTGATCGATCGAGAGCGCCAGCACCTGCGAGATGTCATGGCCTCGCCAGCAAACAGTGCGGGTCTCTTCGTTAAAACGAGTACCACCGCATTCATCGCAGACCACCGAGATGTCCGCCATGAACTGCATCGCGATGGTGATCACCCCTGCCCCTTCACACGCCTCGCAGCGGCCACCCTTGACGTTGAAGGAAAACCGTCCTTTTTTCCATCCTCTGGCTCTCGCTTCGGGAGTCCGCGCGAAAAGATCGCGGATGTCATCAAATACCTTGGTGTAGGTACCAGGATTCGATCTTGGCGTGCGCCCGATGGGACCCTGATCGATGCGGATCATCTTGTCGATCTGGTCGAGACCCTCGATCTGATCGTGATCTCCGGGAGGTTCTGTGACGAGACCAAGATGTTGTGCCAGTGCCGGTTGCAGAATTTTCTGGATCAAGGTGCTCTTACCCGATCCGCTGGCTCCGGTGATCGAAACCAGGGAACCAAGTGGAATTTCCACGTCGATATTCTTGAGGTTGTACATCCTGGCACCACGAATGGTGACGGACCTGGAAGACTGGCGACGTTTTTTCGGTATCTCGATTCGCTTCTTGTCTGTCAGATACTGTCCCGTGATCGATCGCTTGACCTTACCGATCGCCGAGACGGAACCCTCGGCGACCAATTCTCCACCCTCGATCCCGGCACCGGGGCCGATGTCGATGATGTGATCAGCATTTGCGATGGTTCTTCGATCATGTTCCACCACCAGCAAAGAATTGCCGAGATCACGCAGACCGCGAAGCATCTCGAGCATAGATTGGTTGTCGCTGGGATGGAGTCCGATCGATGGTTCATCGAGGACGTAGAGAACTCCACGCAATCCACTTCCGAGCTGGCTGGCAAGGCGAATCCGCTGGGCCTCGCCACCTGACAGAGTGTCGGCTGACCGATCGAGCGAGAGATATCCCAATCCAACCTTTTCCATGAACTCGAGCCGCGACTGTATTTCTGGAAAGAGGGACTGGCCGATTCGTGCCTCTTTCGGGTCCAGTTCCAGTCCACCAAAGAACTCGAGTGCCTCACTGACGGTAAAGGCGCAGATCTGATCGATTCCAAGCCCTCGGTACTCAACGGCACGCGGGACCGGTTGCAGCCGACTGCCCTGGCAGGCGCTACAGATCCTCCAGGGCATATGGCGCTCCAGTTCTCTTCCGCCCTCGAGGTCATAGGCATCTTCCATCAAGGAGATGAAACCGCTCCAGCGAGTCCGTGCTCCGACAGCCTCGGATCCTTCCAGCAGTAACGTGCGGGCGCGCGAGGAGAGTTTTTTCCAGGGCCGATCGAGTGAAATTCGCTCGGCACGGGCAACCTCTTGCAACTGTGACCACGGCACCGAGATTCCCCGGATCACTTTTCCTTGGCGACGAAGTACCAGTGCCCCCTCCTCGATCGAGACAGAGGGGTCCTTGACCAGGGTTTTTTCGCTAGGCGACCGTCTCCTGCCGAGACCGTCGCAGCGAGAACATGCGCCCTGAGGACTGTTGAAGGAGAATAGACGAGGTTCCATCTCCGGAAACGACATCGAACAAGACAGACAACCGAAGCGACTGGAAAAGATCTGAGACGTATCTCCACTGACAACGTTGACCAACCCGTCAGAGATGGAGAGCGCCTTCTCGACCGATTCTGCAAACCGGCCTCTTTTGCCCTGTAGCAACTTCAATTTGTCGAGCACCACCTCGATGGTATGTCGCTCGTAGCGGGCAAGAACGATATCCTCGCTGAGACGAATCACTTCATCATCGATACGGACGCGGGCAAAACCCTGACCTCGCAGATCCTCGATCTCCTTGCGATACTCGCCTTTTCGCTCCAGAACAATCGGGGCGCATATGAGCACCTCCGTGCCCTGATGATGATCCCAGGCATGACTGACGATCTGATCGCGGCTACGACCTTCGATGGTCGCGCCGCAGCAAGGGCAATGTGGAATTCCCAGGCGCGAATAGAGAAGACGCAGCATATCGAGGATCTCCGTGATGGTTCCGACCGTGGATCTCGGATTTCTCGAGATGGTCTTCTGATCGATGGAGATGGTCGGGCTGAGCCCTTCGACCGTCTCTACTTTCGGTCGATCGAGGCGACCCAGGTACTGGCGAGCATAGGCACTGAGGCTCTCGACAAATCTTCGCTGCCCCTCCTGGCAGATGATCTGATGAGCCAACGTGGATTTCCCGGATCCGCTGACGCCCGTCATCACAACGAAGCGCTCTCGAGGAATCTCGACGTCGAGCGAACGAAGATTGTTCTCACTGGCTCCGCGTACGATCAGGGGCCGAGCTCGCCGGGAAGTCATCCGTCCCCCACTTCTCCAGTTTCACGATCCGGTGGAGTTGCACGGCAAACCTCCTCCAGCAGTATCGGATGAAGGGAAGCTGACGAGGCAACGATGCTCCCTCCGGTGAGCCAATCATCTCCGCCAGTCGAATCGGTGACGATTCCACCGGCCTCCCTGACCAGCAAGGCACCTGCGGCAACGTCATGAGGAGCCAGATGGAACTCCCAGAAACCCTGAAAAACGCCCGAGGCGGTGTGTGCCAGATCGAGGCAAGCGCTACCGCCGCGGCGAATCTCCCGTGCGCGTCGAAGCAGTGATTCGAACACTTCTAGCGCGCCGTGATCCAGTTCACGCCGCTCGTAACTGAACCCGGTCGCCAGCAAGGATTCGCCCAGATCCTCTGAAGAGTTGATCGTCAGAGACTGTCGAGCGCCTGTTGCGACATCGCGATGCCAGCAACCATCGGCTCGGATCGCCGACCAGGTTTCCCCCAATACCGGTGCATGGGTCACTGCAGCCAACGGCCCTTCAGCATCGATGAGTCCAACCGAAACGCAGAAAAAGGGATGACGGTGTGAGTAGTTAGTGGTGCCGTCGAGGGGATCGACCATCCAGCACCTTTGTCCACCGCTGGCAACGTCCCCCGACTCCTCGGCGCGAATCGAATCGGCCGGGAAAAGTCGAGACAATCCAGCGAGGATGTGCTTTTCCGAGGCACGATCGGCTTCGGTGACCAGATCTCTGAAACCTTTTCGCTCGACATGGAGAATTGTGCCCTGGTACTCCAGCAGGATCTGACCAGCACCCTCGATCAACTCGATTACAGCCTCGATATCCCCTGTCGAGGGGATTTCAACTGGCACTGGCAGCACCGCTATGGCGGACAAGATGATCTTGAACAGCAATTTCGACCATCTTGCGGACCAGATCTGGACCGGCAATTCCGCTCTTGCTGGCACTAAGGGGCAACAGGCTGTCTTTGGTCATGCCGGGAACCGTATTGGTCTCGAGGTAGACCGGGTTGTTTCCCTGATCGAGAATCAGATCGGTCCGACTCGCCGTTCCCAGTTGTAACTCCAGGTGCATCTGACGCACCTCACGTGCCAGATCGTGCCACAACTCTGGATCCAATTTTGCGGGGCAAAGCGCCACGTGATCGCCGTATTTCAGCGCATTACTGAAAATTCTCTCTCCTGGCGGCAAGACGATCTCTACAGGTTGGAGGATCTGCGGCAAGACCCCCCTTCTGCCGCCGAGGCAAGGCACCGAGATTTCCCTGCCGACGATCATCTTCTCGACCAGGGCCAGTTGTGAGTTGATGAATATCTTGTCGATCTCTTCGATCAGTGCATCTTCATCATCGGCGTCGCAGACACCCTCGGACGATCCGCCCTGTGGATCCTTGACGATACAGGGGTAGTGAATCTCTCGATTGACCCCAGCGAGAACATCTTTTCGATGACGACCCCACACCTCCTGGTGCACCACGGCCCCGGTCGGAACCCTCAGGCCGATGCCGCGCATTCTCTGACGGAAGGTGATCTTGCACGCTGATACAGCACCGCCAGCAACCCCTGCTCCGGTATGAGCCATGCGAAACAGCGACAGGATCGCCGCCAGAGTGCCGTCCTCGCCCGCCCCTCCATGTAGGCAATTGAACACGACTTCTACGTTGTCACGACTGAGGCTCTGCAGCACAGTGATGGGATCAGACAACTCGAGATCAGACAGTTCTCCGGGATCTTCGACATCGGGGGTCGAGTAGATGTACCAACCACCTGCATCCCAGAGCACGGGAATGGGGTCGTACTTGGCCTCGAGAAGCCATTCGATCACCGCACGAGCACTGCTGATCGAGACTTCGCGCTCACCCCAGTCACCTC
>CAWLAN010000015.1:0-25858 GCA_963854815.1 Planctomycetes bacterium UBA1146 | reverse complement strand
TCTGGTGAACCGCCTCGTAGGTGAGCGTACCACTCTTGCTGACAATCCCTACTGATCCTGGTTGATGGATGAAACCCGGCATGATTCCCATCTTGCACTCTCCGGGAGTGATGATTCCCGGACAGTTCGGACCGAGCAAGCGCACCCCGTTGGAACGAACAACTTCTTTCGCCCGAACCATATCCAGGGTGGGAATACCCTCGGTGATACAAACGATGAACGGAATTCCAGCTTCGGCCGCTTCAATGATCGCAGCGGTGGAAAAACGAGCGGGAACGTAGATGATACTGGCGGTAGCACCGGTCGCTTCCCTGGCACTTGCGACATCGTCAAAGACTGGACGATCGAGATGTGTAGTTCCTCCCTTTCGGGGAGTGACACCTGCGACGATATTGGTTCCGTATTTCATCATCTGCTCACTGTGCTGGGTTCCGGAGCGTCCGGTAAATCCCTGAACGATCACACGCGTATCAGAATTGATCAGGATACTCACGGCCTGCCCCCCTCGGCCGCTGAAACGGCTTTGGCGGCAGCATCCGCAAGATCGTCCGCAGTGATGACATCGATACCTGATTGCTGGAGGATCTCCTGGGCCTCTGCAACCGCATTCCCCTCGAGCCTCACAACCAGCGGGACACCGAGGTTCGTGACACGGGCCGCTTCGATGATGCCTTCTGCGATCAAATCGCAGCGGATGATCCCTCCGAAGATATTGACGAGGATCGCAGCCACATCGGGATCCTCGAGGATGATCTTGAATCCCTCGGTGACACGTTCGGCGGTGGCGTCCCCCCCCACATCGAGGAAGTTTGCAGGCTCCCCACCATGTAGTTTGATGATGTCCATCGTTGCCATGGCGAGGCCAGCACCATTGACCATGCACCCGATAGTGCCATCGAGGCCTACATAGGAGAGTTCCCATTCAGACGCTCGAGTCTCCCTCGGATCTTCTTCGTTCAGATCGCGCAACTCAGCATGCTCGGGATGCCGATACTCGGCGTTATCATCGAAATTGATCTTGGCGTCGAGGGCGATCAAGTCCCCCTCTACTGTCACCACCAGAGGATTGATCTCTGCCAGTGAACAATCCTCCTCGACAAATGCCCTGGCGAGTTTCTGAACCAGTTCCACGAACTGATCAGCGATTGTTTCGGAGAAATCCAGTTTCATCGCGAGTGAGTGGGCGGCTTCCTCGGAGATCCCTGAATCGACGCAGATCTCCTCGAAATGTATCGCCTCCGGTCTCGAAGCCGCGATCTGCTCGATATCCATGCCGCCTTCGGCACTGACCATCAGGACTGGCTTCTCGCGATTTCGATCGATGACCATTCCACAGTAGATCTCCCTGGCAATATCACACCCTTGCTCGATAAGAAGAGTGCGAACTTTGCGCCCCTCGGGTCCGGTCTGGTCGGTGATCAACTGCATTCCCAGTATCGAACGAATCGCCTCCTCACACTCGGAACTGGTCGAGGTAACTCGAATTCCCCCACCCTTTCCTCGGCCTCCAGCGTGGATCTGTGCCTTCACGACCCAGGGTCCATCACCGAGTTCCTTCGCTCCGGTGAGAGCCTGCTCGACGGTGGTCGCAACCTTCCCACTTGGAGTGGGGATGCCGTACCGCATCAGGAGTTGCTTCGCCTGATACTCGTGGATTTTCAAGCGAGATTCCCTTCCTGCTCGCATCGTCGTCCGACCACCTGAACTCACGTTCGAGCAACAGAATTGGTAACCGCAGGAAAATCAGGTATGCGCGAAACCGTGCATCAGAAGCAAGACCGCGGTTTCAAGACGCGACGATGGGAAAGGTATCGCGGGGAAGTGAGAGGTGCAACGAAACCCATGCGGAAACCCCGCGTCAGTTGCGGTTATCCGGGTTTCCTTCTCCAGTGACGGCACCTGAGGGTACTGGTTCACCCTCAGGTGGTTCGCTTTCCCGCTGCAGCCGTTTTGCAGCGATCAGCATGCGTTTCAGCTCTTCATTGAGCGACCCCTCGGTACGAGCGGCCTTGTGTTCGGCAATCACCCTATCCGGGTCGCCGAGGACCAGCGAAATCGCTGAGATTCGGCCACGGAACCGGCCCAGTTCCTCAAGAATCCGTACGCGTAGTTGACGCAAGGTTCTGTTGTGGTCGCGAGCGGAGAAGGGAAGAGCGCTGTCGAAGGGGAGATTGGTCCTGTCGACCACTACCAGTCCTTGCCGGTAACGAACAAGAGCCTGGATTCCATTCACGAAAGTATCCCGAGCTTCGACCAGTTGCTTCCTGCGCTGCTCGATGTCACCAGAATCCAATAAAGCTTCCTCGTACAGATTTTTGCCCAACGCATACCATGCGTCGGAATAATTCGGATCGAGGTGAATCGCCTTCAACAGTGCTGCTCGAGATCGATCGAAATCGAGACCGAATTGGTAAATCCGACCGATATGGTAATAGCAGAGTCTTTCGATGATCTCATCACCGAGCCCCGCATCTCTACCCAGCGCACGACGGAATGAAACAAGTGCACCCTCGAAATCGCTCCGTTTCTGGTACAGCATTATTCCAAAACTTACGAAGGGTCCCATTGCAGTCGGATCTATTTTCGTGGCATTGCGATAGAAGTGTTCGGCAGCATCTAAATGACCAAGCGCCTCCGATTCGATGCCCTGTCTCCACAGATCAGATGCACGCCTACGTTCCTGGCTGACTTCGCCTCCATTGAAAGCAGTAACTGCGATCTTCTTGATCCGAACCTTGTTCCCCTGCCACCATTCACGCCAGAGTTTCACGGCACTTGCACGGGCAGCAGGATCTCCGGCAGGATCAAACCCGAACTGTTCCCCGGTGTATTCGAGAAGTTTCCCGGCAGCGATGGCACGTGCAGCTTCTTCATCGAGTTCGAGAGCATCGATGAGGGTGGTTATTCCGATATATACGCCGTTTTCCCCGAGTGCTATTGCCAGTGCCAGTTGTGCATGAGCCTGAGAATTCTGCCAGGCGAGAATCAACTCCCTGATGCTATGGGTACGCTGTAATACGTCGACCGCAAAGGACCGTACCCTGGCACTCTGGTTCTCATCGAGAAGCAACAAACCGAGCAAGGGGTAAAGGTCGGACCCATTTTCCAGCAATGCTTCACTGAGCAAGTGCACCCGATCATCTGGTTTCGAGGTCGAGAGTTGTTCAAGAAAATTAGGACGTGCCTTGGTGACGCCTTCTGGGAGTGCCATTCTGAGTCGTTCCTCGAGTAGAATCCGGCGGAATTCCTCGTTATCTCCATCGACGAGCGCCTCTTCGAGGAATCGCTTGGAGAAGAAGCCGGCTGCACGAAGGAACTCGCTCCCTTCCCTGCTCGCAAATGGTTCCCCCGATCGGACTCCTGCGATGGCCCTCTTGATTCGGTCCTCGAAATCGAAGCGAACCGTGAAGCGATCGTCACTGCAAATTCCGTTGGGCTGAATCGTCCGCTTCACTTCGGAATCAGGATATCTCGCGCTGCCTAGTTCGAGGTCCACGACCCATTCACTGGTTCCTGTATCGAAACGGACACTTCCGGATACTTCGTGACCGGATAGAAATACCAGGATGATTCCGGGTGGTTCCGGAGTCTTCAGCTCAACTTGACTCCAGCTCCTCACGTTACGCTTGAGGATCGGATTACTCCCGAGGCGGCCTGCCAGCTCCAGGTACTCGTTACCGAGATCGTAAATCCTGCCCGCGAGGACCACGCCATCCAGGGTCCGGATCCGTATATCCGCCTGAGCCATCGCTGAGAAAACGACCAGCAGCAACAAGGCGAGGATGGAGACGAAACCAGAGCCTCGCATCCGTCTACAACTAGGAATCAAGAGATCCTCCTGTCGAACTCCTCGAGTACGGAGCCAGATCCCCGATTCTGACCAATCAGAACGATCCTGCAAGCCCCGTCAGGGGTTGCGAGGGTATCCAGATCAGGGGAGACTCGACCACTGAATCTTCAGAAACGGAATTTCGGCGACTTTCGCACGGCTGAAAGGCCGCTGGAATGCGATGGGGGGCCCCTTGAACCAGCAGACGCTGGACCAGCACAAAAGTGGTGACCGGGTCGAGGGAGTTTTCCTCGTCGACAACGCCAGCCTCAAGACCGCCAGGAATGGCAAACAATTCATCACCATGACCCTTCGAGATCACACAGCAGGACTCAAGGCGGTTCGCTGGGAGAGCAACCAGGATGAATATCGTCAACTGGATCGAAATCCATTCCTGCGCATCCAGGCGAGGGTCGAGGAGTATCAAGGGAAACTACAGTTGATCCTCGACAGCCTCGTCCCCCTCTCTGCCAGTGAGGTGGGTCTCCAGCCAGCAGAGTTCTTACCGCGTACTTCCTGCGATATCGAAGTTCTCGAAAGAGAACTGGAAGAGCGGGTCGCCTCGATCAAGAACAATGATGTACGCGAGATCGTGGTCAAGATCCTGGAACGTCCTGGATTGCGTGAGAAATTGAAAATCTCTCCTGCCGGCAAGGCGCTACATCATGCTTACATCGGTGGGCTTCTTGAACACGTGAGTTCGCTGGTCAAACTGGCAGATCAAGTCTGTGATCATTACTCCTGGCTCGACAGGGATATCCTCATCGGCGGAGTCATCCTGCATGACATCGCCAAGACCGCTGAACTCGATGTCGAGAATGGCATCAGTTATACCGAAGAGGGACAGTTACTGGGCCACATCGTATTGTGTTGCAACTGGATTCATGAAGCAACAATTCAACTCGAGGACATCGATCCCGAGACGACAATGCAACTCCAGCACATCGTAGCCAGCCATCATGGAATGCTCGAATTCGGATCACCCAAGAAGCCAATGACTGCTGAAGCACTCGCCTTACATTTCATCGATAATCTAGATGCCAAGTTGATGGCTTTTCTCGAACTATTCGAGAATGCAAATCCAGGACCGGAAGATTCCCGCCTCGGTGAACATTCCTACATTCTCGATGTGCGTCCCTACTTCCCCCACCAACTCAACTACCGCAGTTCTGGCGCCATCGAGCGACCTACAACGAAGAACACCGATCCTGAGGCTCCCGATTCCGCCAAGGGAACCGGAGAACTGCCCTTCTGATTTGCATCAGGGTGAAACTCGTTCAGGGGACCCGTGGAGCGATACCGAGCGTTGATTCCATCCTGGCTGAACTCTCGAGGTGCTCTGCCCAACGCCTGGCTACTTCGGCGGTACGCGCCTCGACGAGAATCCGCAGCAGTGGTTCGGTACCTGAATAGCGCACCTCGATCCTGCCATCGTCACCCAATGCCTCGATCGCCTCTTCCTTCGCTGATCTGAGGTGCTGCAGTCCTTCGATGTCGGGACGATCCATGATCCTGAGATTCCTCTGCTCCTGCGGCAAACGAACGATCCCCGGACGAAGATCACTCAAAGTTCTGCCCGTTTCCTTGATGTGTCGAGCGATACTGAGGCCAGTTCGGATTCCATCGCCAGTCGCAGCCTGACCGCGGTGAATGATGTGACCTGAGGGCTCTCCTCCGAGCGAACCACCGCTTTCTCTGAGCGCCTCCGCAACAGCACGATCACCTACCGGAGTTCGAATCACATCGATTCCATTTTTACTCAGATATTCATCTACTCCGACATTTGACAGCGTCGTCAAGACAACGACTGCTGGATCCAGATCCCCTCTCTGCTGCAACGCCCTGGCCCATATGACGATCACGTCATCGCCATCGACGAGATCACCGGCTTCATCGACCAGCAGCGCCCGATCCGCATCGCCATCCAGAGCGATTCCCAGATGGGCACCTCTACGGACCACTTCCAGGCCGAGAATCTCCGGGTGCAGGGATCCGCACCTCACGTTGATCTGGCCACCGTCAGGCTGACCGTGCAATACGGACACCTCGGCACCGGCACGACGAAACGCCTCGGGCGCGCAGCCACAGCCGGCACCGCAGGCGCAATCGAGGACCAGCGAGATGCCCTGCAGGAATTCTCCTGACGGAAAGGAAGCCATCAATAATTCGAGATACTGGCTACCCAGAGCGGGATCATCCTCGATCCCTTTCTGGGGAGTGGGATTCCCGACCAACGTCGAGTGATCCGCTGAAATTGCTTTCTCCTGCTCGATGGTAAGTTTCGATCCGTCCGCTGCGATCAGTTTGATTCCGTTGAACTCGGGAGGATTGTGAGAGGCGGAAATCACAATACCCAGGTCTGCGACCCCATGCTCCAGCAGCACCGAAACCGCAGGAGTCGGCAGAACTCCTGCATGAAGAGTGGAACAACCGGCACGATGTAATGACCCCGTGATGATCTGTTCGATCGCTGGTCCGGTGAGTCGAGTGTCTCTCGCGACAAGAACTCTCCCGCAGGCACATCCCTCCCTCCCCATGTGGGAAGCGATGGCGAAACCGAGCCTATCGACAGACTCCTCAGAGAGCAGTCCTTTTCCCCCGATGTCTCGCACACCATCGGTACCGAAAATCACTGTTGTTCATCCTCTCGCACTGCTTTCAGCAACTGAGCGCTATAGAGGATGATCCGCTCCAGTTTCACCTGATCTCGGGAAATTCCATCCGGCAGACTACCCTCGATCCACCTCACCTCCTCGGTGGGAACATTTCGGTTCTGCCCTTCGGTGTCGGTGACCTTGACGAGCAGATAGAAGGTTCCCTGCTGGACCCGCTTCTCCCACTCACGAACTGCATCCTCGACTCCTAACACTGAGACCTTGATGGTGCGATCGCCGCGAATGTCGAGGTCAATTTCTTCATCCACGATGTACCGTACAGACACTTCCGCCTGTGCCTGAGTCAGGTTGGGCTGAAATTCGAGGCGTACCACTACCTCCGAAGGCGATCCACTGGCGATGCTCACCAGTCCGGTAACATCCCCGGTAATCACCAGTGGTACGGTCTGTTCCAGATGCTCGGTGGCACTCCCGGCGATATCGATCTCCTGGGTGAAAACCCCGATGCTGTCGCCTTCGAGCAGTTCTTTGGGGCCCTCGAGAAACACGCTACGCGGTTCGGTGGTGATTCCTCCCGGAAACAGCACGAAGCCCTGCCCAGGTGTCCCGGAGATCAACGGTTTGACTTCTATTTCCACCTTCACCACTTGATCAACGATGACAGTCAACCATGAAGGGTCGATGGACTTGATGGCGAGGCCCGAGGGAAGGTCGAAGACGTTTCCACCTATCAGATCCACACGACCACTTCCCTCGATCTGGATGGTACCGTTGAGACGTTCCGTCGATTCCAGGTATCTGGTGAGTACGTTTCTCGGTCCCGAGATGGAAATCCGGCAACGCCCGGTGAACGGATCTCCTGTTTGCCCGACCAACCTCGATTGCGCGATCTCCTGCTTCACCACCACCTGGTCCTTGCCCTGAGGTTGCACGAGAATGAAACCCTCGACATTTTCCTCATGCCCCGTGTTTCCAAATGCAAATGCCCACACGACCACAGCGAACAGCAGGCTGGTCAACTTGTTGCGGGTGTTCCCGATGAAAAACTCGATGACGTGCACCTTAAATGGAGTCTTCAAGATGCCTCCCCGCTACCGGTTGATTTCTCTTCACGGGGTTCTGACTGTTCTTCGGCAGCCTCATCGGTCTTCGTGTAGTAACTCCTCAATTGATGAGCCAGTTGCTCTCGATCCAGATCTCTATGGATGATTCCCCGAACACAGAGGGAGACCATCCCGCTTTCCTCACTGACGACCACGGTGACCGCATCCGACTCCTCGGTCAGCCCTACAGCAGCACGATGTCGGGTACCTGCCCACGATCCCAGTTGCTCGTTTTCGGACAGAGGAAGCAGGCAACCTGCAGCTGCAATCCGCCCCTTCTGGATGACAACGGCTCCGTCATGTAACGCTGTACCGGGATAGAAGATGGTCGACAAGATCTCGGTAGAAACCTCCGCGTCGAGAATGGTGCCTCGATCAGACCAAGGATTGAGGGACTGATCTCGCTCGATGGCAAAGAGGGCTCCTACCCTGCTCTTTGACAGGGAAAAACAAGCCCGCACCAGCACTACCACCAGTTCCTGCTCGTCTCGAACCAGTTCTCCGAAGATCGGCGCCTGAGAGAGCCGAACCAGCCCACGTCTCAACTCGGGATGGAGGATGACGATGATCGCGGTGAAGGCCGCAGGAGTGACGAGATCGACCAGATACCCGATCCTGTCCAGATCGAGGTAAGTGACCACCAGCCGTGTCACCACAACGGTGAGGATTACCGTCAGCGCAAGTCCCTTGAGAACTCCTGCTCCACGGGTTCCCTCGCAAAATACGATGAACCAGTAGATCAACAGGTAGATGACGGCCACCTCGAAGAAAACCCGCCAGGGATCGATAGCCTCGACAGCGGACCAGATCGCTTCGAACTCGTTCAACTCATTCCCCCCTCGACGAGGACCGGATTCTCGATCGCTGCCAGAGCAGACAGGAAAGTAACCGTCTCTGCAACGTCATGGACTCGAACCCACTCGACCCCGACTGCTCGGGCTCGAGAGACGAATGCCAGCGAAGCCGGAAGTCGATTCTCGGGAGAGGAATCATCAAAGGCTCCCGTGAATGATTTTCGAGAAGCGCCGATCAGTAGTGGAACACCCAGAGAATGAAGCGCTTCCAGCCCCCTACCGATCTCGTAATTGTCGATGAGACGTTTACCAAAACCGAGTCCCGGGTCGACGATGATGTTTTCTGGGAGAATTCCTGCAGCGACAGAAACTTCGATCCGCTGCGAGAGGAACTCGCGTATTTCTTCGACAACATGCGTGTATCCCGGATCCTGTTGCATCGTTTGTGGGAGTCCCCGGCGGTGCATCAAGATCACCTTCATCTGCTCAGAAGCGACCACATCTGCCAGTTGAGGGTCGTCACGCAGTGCGGAGGTATCATTGACGATGCTCGCACCAAGAAGAGCGGCGGTCCTGGCCACCTCGGCTCTGCGGGTATCGATGCTGATGGGGACATCGATCGTGCCCCTGATCGCTTCGAGCACCGGGACAACCCGAGAAAGTTCTTCCTCCAGCGACACTTCCACCGATCCCGGCCTGGTCGACTCTCCTCCGATATCGATGGCATCTGCTCCCTGGCGCACCATCTCCACGGCGTGTTTCTGTGCACGCTCGACATCAAACCAGCGTCCTCCATCGCTGAAGGAATCCGGCGTCACATTCAGGATACCGAGTACCTTGGGCGTCATGAGGTTCTTCCTATCGGCCGGAACAGGTGCTTGTCACGATCACCGCTTCTGGTCGTACCAGGGTTCCAGTTCTGCAACCAGACGCCGGGCGATTTCATTGACCGCTTCTGATCGTGAATCAGCGATGGTCTCCCCGGCAGAACTCGAGAAGGAAGCCATGTCCTCGACCACTCTCTCCAGGAGCACCCTCTGATCTCTCTGTCTCACCAGGCTGAGTCCTACCCTGACCACGATCCCGACCTCCTGTATGGCTCCATCAGATCCCTCAACGAGAACACCCTGACGGAATTCCAGCACGGTCCCATGCAGCACCGCATCCGCATCCTCCGCGGAGACGAGTCGAGCCTCGCTGCGAAGTTGCAGTTCGCGTTTGACGGCCCGGCTGAGTTCAAACTCGATGTCTTTGCGAAAGGGAATGGTCTCGTTGCGAAATACGGGCACGGAGATCTTCTGAACACCCCGGGGTAAACGATATCCCGGTGAGTACCCGCAACCGACCGTGATCGAGATGAGAAGGAGAAGCATCAGCAAACGAATCATGATCCACCCTCATCCTGCGGGAAGATCTCCGCGAGAATCTGCCTGGCACGAACAGCTTCCTCACTGGAAGGAACGTCCAGAATGATCTTTTCCAGGTAGATGCGGGCGGATTCGAACTTCTCGATGCGGATGTAAAAATCCGCCACCAACAATCTCCGTTTGGCCTTCAGGATCTGGATCTCCTGAAGCGCGTTCCTCGCCCGTTGTCCATCCCCCTGGTTCGGAAATAGACGCAGATATCTTCGATAGTGCCGCTCAGCCTGCGAGAGAAGACCCATGTCGTACTCGACACCTTTCACCTGCGCCAGAAGCGCGTCTCCGATGAGAATCTGAGATGGCGCCGCCCAACTACTACCGGGGTATTCCCGCAGTAGTCTTTCGAACAGTCGCTGGGCATCTTTCGGAAGTTTGTTTTTTAGATACCAGTTTGCGCAATGGTAAATGGCATCGTCACTGAACGGCTGGAAAGGATATCGTTCCACCAACTCACTGAGTACATCGAGTCCCTTCCTCTCGGCGCTGACTTCCAGACCCAGCAAACGCCGAGTGGCTCCATTGAGGTAAGAAACTCCGATCTCGTAACGAATCGCCAGAGCGCGATCAAGGGTTTCCGACCCTGGATCAGATTCAAAGATCTGATCTGTGATTCGTAAGGCTTCATCGTTGTTGCGGATTGCCCGGAAGGATTCAGCAAGTCCGAGTCGAATCCTCGCGAGCAGGGGTCCAGGGGTAGGATCCCCATCGTCCCCGTAAAGCGCGATCTCGAGAGAGTCTTCGTAAAGGGACACCGCTTCCTGATGGCGACCCTCTTCCAGAGCATCTCGGGCCTGGATCAGAAGATCAGTCAACTGATCACCATCAGAGAGAGTGGTCAGCAAGCAAAGCAGGACCAGACAACCGGACAACTGAGATTCCCCTTCCCGTCACGATGCCACCCCGGCGGGGAGACTTCACACGCGTAGGTATCTTAGCGATCTGGGCGGACGCTCCAAGTGATGCAACAGAAGGGACCTCAGAAGATTCCAGGCGATCTCCACTTCCCTCGAGGGGACCTCCCAGGATGGCACCAGGCCCCATTCTCGGCGACAATCGGCGGCGAGATAGGCCCTGGTACTCTGATCGAGCCGAGAGACTCCGTCCGGGACATCACAGGAACTGCAGACCAGCCCGAAGGGGATCCTCAGACTCGCACCCGTGTGAATCTCCTCATCGCACTCGTTGCAATGATCCCATCGCGGAAGCACTCCACTCTCCTGTAAGACCGATTGAAGAAAGCGATTCCGCAGGCGTCGACGCCCACGACCGCACCCCAGTAACTTCAGATACTGGAGAACTTCCCGCAGAAGATCAGGATGAGGATCCCCGGGAGAGAAATAGTTCCTGAGCAGATCGAGGGCAAAACTGGCATCGAGCCATGAAGAAAGATCGCGGCGGAGATGGTCGAATCCCTCGACCAAACGCGCCTCGGTCGCCAGGTGGAGATCGGTTCCTCGTGCCCTGTAATTGAGGTCGTACCAGCCTGCAAGATCGAACGGAGATGGGAAAGAAGAGGATGATCGCACCGGGCGACGTGAACCCTTTGCCAGCATATCGAGGATCCCTTGATCACGTGTGAACACCCGGATGATCTGAGAAGTCTCGGAGAAATCGATACAGCGAACAACAAGCCCCCTGGTCCGAAAATCTCGCTGCATCTACAGACCGTTCCTGAACGACTCCTGTACTCTGGCCCGAACACGCTTGATCTTCCTGTCGTCTGCTCTTGTGACCTTGAACAGAACCCGATCCGTTCCCAGTTCTTCTCCCTCGCGAGGAATGTGTCCCAGAGCGGAGAAAAGAAATCCTGCTACCGTTTCGTAATCATCGCTCTCGGGAATCCGTGCCCCGAGGGATTTGTTCACGTCCAGAATGCTGGTTCTGCCGTCGAGGTCCCAGGTCAGATCGTCGATCTTGCGGATCTGGTCCCTACCTGCAGTATCGTACTCGTCTTCGATTTCCCCGACGATCTCCTCGAGGATATCCTCGATGGTGACAAGACCCGACGTACCTCCGTACTCATCCAGAACCACTGCGATATGAAACCTCTCGGACCTGAATTCTCCGAGCAGATCATTCAACTCCTTGGTCTCGGGAACAAAATGAATCTTCCGGACTACCTTCTCGATTCTCAGGCTCCTCAATCCCTCGTCGGCGGCATAGCGGAGCAGATCCTTCACATAGAGTACTCCGATGATTTCATCAACTTCCTTGCGATAGATCGGAATCCTGGAATGGCCACAGGCGATCGCCTTGGGAATCGCCTCCTCGACTGTATCGGATGCCTCGAAGCAAACCATGTCGGTTCTGGGAGTCATCACCTCGACCACCTCGGCATCGCAAAACTGCAGTACCGATTCGATCATCGACTTCTCACCCTGCTCCAGAAGGCCTTCCCTCTCGCCCAGCGCTACCGCGGCGCGAATACCCGCCTCGGCGAGATCTTGATCACTGCGATCAGCTCGACCGCCAATCAGACGTAGAAGAGCGCGACGGGCAGCGCGAAAAGAAGCAGTCACCGGCGAGAGGAGTTTCTCCAACACATCGAGGACCGGAATCAGTCGTACAACGATCCGGTCCCCGATCCAGATCGAGATCGCCTCTGGAATCAGTTCGAGTACCACGAGTCCGATGAAAACAAGTTCGAAGGCAAGCCATAATGGCCACCACGAAACCCACCATGACCCCAGATCGGTGATCAGATACCATCCCACTCCGCTGGATCGAATCAGGGCAAGAGAAGCGATCCAGATGGATCTGAAGAGGTACAGAACCAACAGCAGTGTCACATCGATGCGATGGATGCGTTCGGGTGGGTCGGATTCGCCATTGCCCTGGAAAAACTCGTGGTAATGACCCGAAGATGTGGTTCGACAACATCTTCTCACCAGCGAAGCCAGAAAAGCGCAGAACAACGCACCCCAGGCAATCGAACTCAGGACATCAGTTGGAGGGAGATTCACAGGAACTTTCCTTCCCTTGTCAGGGAAGGAGAAGGTTCAGGAACCTCGTCTCCGCCGGGGGCAGATTCTTCGTTATCGTTGGGCAAACTCGTACCTCCAAGTGGTTCATCTGTCATAGAGCGGCAAATATCCCAGTGGTAGTTCCAAGATCAGGAGGGCCATTGCAGTTCCGTACTCATCTCCAAAACGACTCTCCCAGGAGCCGACATCCTTCTGCAACTCCAAAAGCCTGGGCCACACCGATTCGCTCCAGCGTTTCCAGACGGCACCCCGCGATTGCTGAAGCACCTGACCGGCATAGAAGTTGCCGTAGAAGGGAAAGTTCCTGGCAGCCCGGAAAGCTCCCTTGCGACCTCGCTCGGCGCTCTCGATGCACCTACGCAGGTACTTCATGCCCCTGTCTCTCTCCTCGAGCGCGAATTCTCCCGCTGCATTCAGGGTCGAGAGGGAGGCGGCCGTGATTTCGAAAGAGGTTCGACCGGTAGATCTCGTCAGGGAGTAGCGGAACGATCCGTCCTTGGTACAGCATTTCTGCAGGTATCGTACTGCCCTGGAAATCGGTTCCGCCGGAACCGCGAATCCAGAATCTTTTGCAGCCCTCAATGACTGTAGACAGCAAACCGTCAGGGAAGCCTCATCGAGAGGATCGGTCGGCTCGTATCCCCATCCACCCTCTACCGTCTGGCATGAGAGGATGAGATCGATCCCTGAACGGATCACCTTCCGCAACTGTTCTTCTCGCTGAGGAGTCGGCAACTGTCCCACGACCTGACAGAGAAACAAGATGGCATAGGAATGCCCGTGCATCCTGGAACGAGTCTCGCCACGATCCTTGAGATACCCACGCTCGTCAGCCCTGACCGGAGCGACCAGATAATCGACGGCTCTCTCCAGAGCAGCACCTTCTCTTCCGACTCCGTATTCGACTCCTGCTCCCAGCAATGCCATGCCTGAAAGAGAGGTGACTGCAACAGGGAAGGAACTGGAGAAGGCTCCGACACCATTTTGCTGATCTATCAGGAAATCGACCCCACGTCGAATGGCGAGTTCGCTGCGAGAATCGTGCGGTGCCCCGAGTGCACTCGTTCGAACACTCTTTTCTGAACTTTTTTCGTCATCCAGAAGGAGTTCGATCGATGAAACAGAAGCCATGCCCAGACAGGGAAGGAGATAGAGAATCAAACACGCTGAAACCACCCGCCGAGAACATGCCAGACGAGAAGATATTCGGGGAATACTCGGAGGATCCTTTGGTGTCGCTTTCATCGGATCAGGGTACGAATCGTCGTTCAACGTGGAGATTGCTCCGGAAGCTTGCGGAAATAATCCTCGAGGAGAATGCGGTATTTTTCGGGCAACTTACGACGGCCATTGTCATACATCCGCTGAATCACGGTCTTCGGTAAACGACCCCAGCGCCCTCTACCCTGCTTGTCACGAAGGTCTCCGGTACTCTCGGGGGGGAAATCTCCCTCCGTGGTCCGGTCATTGCGCACCTGCTCGGAGCCTGTCGGATCCTGAGGAGACTTTTTCTCCTCGTTGGAATTGGTGGCGCTGTCCTTCTCTTGCCCTTTGTCCTGCTGAGAGCGACTCTGGCGCTGACGGTTGGCTTGCTGTTGATCACGATTTCCGGAACCCGGTCGCACTTGCTGAGGATTCCCCGACGGGGAACCACCACTATTGGGTCACGTTCCGGTAAGTCTCTGCACTTCCGTGATCAATTCATCGATACGACTGAGGGTGTTTTGCTGGATCGACTGGTTCTGTTCGCCGGTGTCATCGTCATCGAGAAGTCTCTCGATCTCCTTCATGTTGCGAGAGATCTCATCGATGAGGCCCTCGACCTTTCCCAGAGGATTGGCACTATCGAGGATGTCGAGCGGATCCAGATCGATGGGATTTTCGTCGATCAGACGATCGAGATCATCCTGACTCTCCCGGGAACCCGTCTCAGGCTGCTCCTGGTTATCGGTTCCGATCGCCGGTGAACCGGGTCGGACACCCTCGAGATCAGTATCCTGAGCCGCGACGGAAATACAGAGCAGGAGCAGTGATAGGAGAGAAAACTGGAAGACGGCAAATCGCATCAGAACTATCCTTCCCCCTCGCGGGATCACCCGCGAGAAGACACTAAAAGCGCAAGCACTCGCTGGGGTAATTAGCCCGAGGATCGAAAGAAACGCAACGGTTGCTCACCCATTCATTATACCCGGAATCGCTGGGGGATGTATCGAGCTTCACCGTTACCCCTCTTCCTCCTGTTCCCGACCAGTATCGGGCGGTTCGGGGCCCTCGTTACCTTCATCGATCAGCGGAGGCTGCATCTGACGCTGGAGGTCAGATGCGATCTGTTCGGTAAGTTCGATGATGCTCCCCTGGCGATGGAGAAGGCGCTCCAGCAACCGCTCTTCCAGAGGCGTGAGATCGCCACCCTCGGTACGCCTTTCGTCGAGACGCCGGGTACGACGAAGCACTTGCTCCTGCATCCTCTTGAGGGCCAGCAGTTCTGCGGCAGGGGGTACCAGTTGAGTCATACCCGGTTGTTGCTGTTGCTGTTGTTGTTGCTGCTGTTGTTGCTGTTGATTCCTGCGTCGCAATTCTTCCTCGAGGGAATCACGCAACTTACGCAACGCATCGAGTGCCTCCGCCAGGAGCAGTTGAGTGTCGAAACCAGGGTCGTTCCTTGGACTCAATCCTTCACGGGCCTCGGCAAGATCAGAGAGAAGATCACGAACGATGTATGAAAAAACCCGAACTCGCTGGGCATCGAGTGCCTCCAGCACCTTATTTCCCGATTCCTCGACTTCCGCAACTTGCCCGGAGAGACGGCGCATACGGGCACGCTGAGCTCGTCCCGGTCGGGCATCCCCCACCACTTCTGCAATGGTCCGCGTCTCGGAGAGAATCGAGTCGATCTCATCCGACATCTGGGTGATGGTTCCGATGAGATCGATCAGCTGCTGCTCCACCTTGAGATCAGCAAGTTCCCGCTCCTCTTCCTGAAGTCGCTGCTGCTCCTGTTGTAGTTGCTCGAGCGCTTCATCCTGTTGCTGACGTGCAGTGGAAGAATCACCACGCTCGAGACTATCGGAAGCCTCCCCCATGCTCTCGGAGGCACCCTGGAGTCCCTCGGAAGCGGCAGGATCCTCCTCGGCAAATTCCTCGGCTCTGTTTCTCGTCAACCTTTCCAGTTCATCCTGCTCTTCGGAAAGATCTGGTGTTGCCTCTTGCTGACGCTTCAACCGTTCCAGAGCATCTTCGTTTGATCCACGAAGCGCTTCCTCGGCACGTTCGAGCGCTGACTGTGCCGCTTTCTGGGCAGATTCAGCATCTTCTCCACCGCGCATCTGTCGTGCCGCAGTCTCCATCGCAGAACGAGCGCTCCGAAGTGCTCGACGAGTTTCTCCCACCTTCTTGCGAAGTTTTTCATCTTCCTCAGGAGAGAGAGATTCATCGCCACGGGAGAACTTCTTCTCGAGACGGTCCAGTTCCTGCTCGAGTGCCCGGGTCTGCTCGGAGAGATCCTGCTGGCGGCTAGAAGGCCGGTTCTCATCAGCACTCTGTGCCAGCGAGGAGAGGCTCTCGGCTGCTTCCTGGCTGCGGCGAGCAGCCTCCTGGACCTGTTCGATCCGATCCCTGTCCGATGGAGAATTTTCCGATTCCTGCTGGCCGGACTGCTCGCCCGACTGCTGACCGGACTGCTCGCCCGACTGCTCGCCCGACTGCTGACCCGACTGCTGACCCGACTGCTCGCCTGACTGCTGACCCGACTGCTGACCGGACTGCTGGCCCGATTGCTCGCCCGACTGCTGACCGGACTGCTGGCCCGATTGCTCGCCCGACTGCTGACCGGACTGCTGGCCCGATTGCTCGCCTGACTGCTGGCCGGACTGCTGGCCCGACTGCTGACCCGACTGCTGGCCCGACTGCTGGCCCGACTGCTGACCGGACTGTTGGCCGGACTGTTGACCGGTTGACTGACGCGTTGCGGATGAGGAGTTCTCGGCGACTTCCTGCGCCCGATCCAGGGCGAGTGATGCCTCTTCAAGATCCTCGGAGGCCGAAGATGCATGCTCGCCGGCGGCAGGGTTCCATCCGGCTCGCTGGCGATTCATCCAATCAGAGAGTCCTGCGCGCAGATCCTCGAGACGTTGCTGTAGTTCTCCCACTCGAGATCCATCTGAATCGGAAGCTCTGTTCAGGGAATCGAGTGTGCTCTGGAGCGCAGTTTGCTGCCGATTGCGTTGCTGCTCACCGGACCCGGCCTCTTCCATCGACTTCGCCACCGAATCGGCCGCACTTGCGGATTGCTGCATCGCCTCGAGCGCTGCTGCCAGTTCCTCCACAACCTGTTGAGCACTCTCATCTCCGAGGTCGGCATCCTGTGCAGATTCTCTTCTCAATGCCTCGATACTCTGGGCAGTCTGCCGCGCTGCTGCAGCTTGTTGTCTGGCACGCTGAGCCAGACGCTCGCGGGCAGCGATCGCCTCCGATCCCGACTGGGATCCAAGCGTCGATGAAGTCTCTGCATCGTGCTCGACCTGCTCTTGAATCCGCTTCACCCGTTGAACAACGCTCGAGATTCCCTGCTGACGTCTCGCCTCTCGGGTCAGGTCATCGGCAATATGCTGAGCGTCACTCGAGATCTCCAGCGCCTCCTGGGCGGACCGATTCTCGATGCGGGAGTCCTGGGTTCTTGACAGTTGCTGCTGGACTCCTAGCAGATCCTCGATGTTGTCTCGCACATCTTCGAGATCCTGGACATCCTGGCCGGCTTGCTCCGCCCCCGCAGTGCGATCACGTAAAGATCGTTGCTGATCAGTGATTTCACCGATGGCCTGGAGCCGACTCGCCACCTCTTCAAGACGGTTGGCAAGTTGCTCTGGATCAAAATCTCGCGCCTCCAGAATGGCAAGCACGACCTGGAGATTTGACCTGACCTGACGAACCGTCTCCAGAGCATTGACGTAATTATCTTTCTCGAGAGCCTCGGTGATAGTTCTCATGTCATCTTCAATAAGTTCTTTGACGATCCGCTCGCGAGCCAATCTCAGTCGAGAAGAGTCATCAGGTTGCTCCGTTTCGAGGCGCTGAGCGAGACTCTCCATCTGACTCTGCAAAGAACGGAGGTACTCCCGTGCCTCATCCTGGAGGCGTGCCAATCGGTTACCGGTCTGAGCAGACAGCAAGGTAGGGAACAGAAGCCCACAGCACAGGAGCATTGGGATCCACACCGAACTTCGTCGTGAACGAATCATCGATCTCCTCCTCCTGGATCCTCTCCTCTGAGCGAATCGCGCACTTTGTCTTCGATGCGAATCTCCAGATCCTTCTCGGAACGCAGCAACTCCTCTATCTTACGGATTACCGTTCGCACATCTCCCCACTCCTGGAGATCAGAAACCACATCCGCCAGGCCACGTTCTACTTTCCTCACCTCGTCGATGGCGATCTGTGCATCCTCGACGGTAGCCTCGTTCGAGGCAGTCCGTGTCGCAAGATGCTCCAGAGCAATCCGTGCCGGTTCGAGACTCTTCTGTGCCATCTCATCGAGTCGTTTCTTGAGGTCCTGAATCCACGCCAGTTCATCTGCATCGCTCATCCGGTTCCTCAGCAACCGGCGGGAGATGGTCGCGAGACGATCTGCGGCATCTTCGATCCGAGTCGAAACTCGATCCTGACCAGCCCGAGCATGGCGGGCCGTGGGGGCCTGCAGCTCAGCGGCCTCCCCGGAACTCAACGATTCTTGCAGGTCCTCGAGTTCCCGTCGCACCTCACGCTGGACGGAATAGGTCTCTTCGAGCCTCTCCTTGAGCAATGTTAGTTCATCCTGGGTGATCCTCTCCAGCTCCTCTTCACTGAGAACGCTGAGGATCCAGGTCCGGCTCGCTCCTTCCTGGTTCAATGCATCCATGGCAGTGGAGTGATACTGAACCCGCTGCCCCGGCTCGAGATTCCAACTGGAGAGATCGAGCTGCAGCGATTGCTCTGCCTCCTTGGAATCGGTGGAGATATTTTCGAACACCTCGAGAGGATATCTCCTCGTCTCTCCCTCACCTTCGACTTCCGGTTCGAAGACCA
This sequence comes from Planctomycetes bacterium UBA1146, assembly GCA_963854815.1. GTDB lineage: Bacteria > Planctomycetota > UBA8108 > UBA1146 > UBA1146 > UBA1146. The sequence continues at coordinate 7,049 of CAWLAN010000015.1, read as the reverse complement.
GTTGAGCCGAAACAACTCCGTAGTCATCTCGGACCTTCACGGAAACATCGAGCAGTGCCCGTGGAGTCACCTCTATATTCTGTCCCGGCTCGGTGATGGTTACCTCCGGCTCCCGATCCGGAATCACGGCAATACGCCAACTGATGGGATTTTCGTTGCGAAAACCTTCCGCGGACTCCAGGGCAATCCACCAGCGCGCATCCGTTTCAGCAGTAAAACTACCACGAAGCCTTTTGCTTCCCTCGAGACTCAGGTCGGATTCGGTAACGGCCTCACCGTCTCCGCTGGGGCGTGCCTCCATCCGAATTGCCGAAACAACATCGATGCTGGTGATACCCGTATATGAAACCTTCGTTCCTACCGGTGCTTTCACATGACCGCTGTGAACAAGAGCATCCTCATCCGTTGATGCGAGGTGTGTGTAATCGGGGAACTCGTAATGCAGGCCGATCTCCTCGACGCGAGGTCGAGCCCGTACACGGATCGAATACCATTGGCCGATGAAGTCACCACATTTGACGCGGAAATCGATGTCACGCTGGAGATTCTGGAACACGTGCCTGAATCCGGCGGATCCTTTTCGGTCCAGAGCAACGTCCTCGTTCATTTTCTGGCGCCCTTCCCGGGCAGGAAAGAAGACGTCGAGATATGCACGCGCGTTGCCCCCGCGCAACTTGAGGATATCCACCACCAGGGAGGTCCCCTTCGCCACTACCATGTCGGTTCGGGTGGGATTCTCGATCACCAGTTCGTAGGCACGAGGCCAGGGTTGATTCCCGAGCAGGAGATCGCGTACAAGGAAGGTCTGTGCCAGGTCAGGTCGCAACAGCCCACCCGCCACGGCGGGAGTGATCAACAACACCAGAATTCCCAGGGCAGCCCGCACACGACTCCATGAAAGTAGGCTACCTGGGCGAAGTGCTTGCACCTTCTGCTCTGCAATCTCCACGGTCCGGCGGATGAGATCCTGGTCATAGAGAAGTCGACGGGGATTCTCGGGATCGGTCAGTTGCACCGCCGTGATGAGGGAATCTTCGAGATCACCAGAAGCATTCTCTACCAGTGCAGCGAGGCGATCCTCCCGAGCCGGTACCCGCACCGCCAGCATGATGGCACGAAAGGAGATTGCCAGGATGAGGATGACGCCGACCCCCTGTACTCCCCTGAGCACCTGGGGAAGCACCGCGATCCAATCGAGCAGGAACATCCCCCATATGGCCGCCAGCGCGACTGCGCACCAGCGCAAACCGCCGGTCATGATCCGCATCACGCGCCGCCGACTCCGCAGTTGCCGAATTCGTCTCAGCGCCAGTTGTGGACGTTCCAGGACAGTGGGTTCTGTTCCTTGTGCCAAACTCACCTCTCGAAAATCGGAAGGTACTGGTACGGAATCTCGAGGATGATACAAGCCATCGCGGTGGCATAATTGGGACCGACAAGATCCTGCCAGGAGCCATCCGGATTCTGCAATGACAGGATGTCACGCCATGTATCCCTGTGCCATGAGGTCCAGTACTCCCCACCACGCTGGAATGCTGCCTGCGTGGCGTAATACATTCCGTAGTAGTAATCGAAAGTATTCAGAGCCTCGTAGCGTCGTGGGCGATGGCGACGCAAATATGCAAGCCCCCGATCGAGCGCACGATCCTCGTAAATACCCGCCCCGTACAGTGCGGTTATCCCCGCTGCGGTCAGAGGAAAAGTAGTTCTCGATCTTTGAACTCTACCGGTAGGTCCGACTTCGTGCTGGTACATGAAGCCGCCACTCTCGATGTTCGAGGAGCTCCGCACATACGAGATCGCCGCATCGATCACGCTCTTGGGCACGTTGATGCCAGCGTTTCTTGCTGCACGCAACGCCATCACCTGACAGACAGTGATACTCATGTCCGCATCGTCTGCACCTGGCTGGTATCTCCACCCACCGGTTTCATTCTGGGCCTGAATGATGAGACCCACGGCACTCTTGAGCTTCTCCTTCACACGCTCCATTCCCGTCATCCCGTATACCTCTGCCAGAAACAAGGTGGCGAAGGCATGGCTATACATCCTCGATTCATTCACCGTGATGAAGCCGTTGGTCTGGACATTGCGAAGAAGGAAATCGAGTCCCATCTCGACCTGTTGACCAAATTTGCCGCGTCCGGGCAAACTCCCCTGTGCGAGAAATGACAGACAGGCGAGCGCGGTCACTCCTACATGCTTACCCAGCCGACCCCTGTATTCATAGTGAACCTTGCGACCGATCTTGTCGGTCCAGGAACCGTCTGGATTCTGCGTATTCTTCAGAAATTCGAGGCCTCTCTCGATGGAGAGACGAGCCCGTTCCTGTAATTTCATGTCGATGGCCCGACGAGGGCCAAGGTCGACCACCTGTGCACTGGAGAAATCCAGTATCGGCGTGAACGAGACGAATAGCGCCAAACTGACGACGAGAAGGCGTTTCGGGGTTTTCATCTCTTCTCCTCCCTGATCACCCTCTTCTGGGTCAGGCAGGTAGCACGATTGAGATTCGTGATGAGAATTCTATCCCCATTCACATCGACTCGTCCCCCCAGAGGTTCCTCTACGCGAAACAGCCCGATGCCAGAACGAGGGCCCTCTTCTTCGGACAGGGCCGCGATCGATTTTGGCGTACTGATGGGATCGAGACTCTGGTGAATGAGAGTTGATTCTCCGGCACTGACGTAAACAACGCCATCCTCGACGAGCGCGGGGCGACCCAGTCCCGGAGAACGAGTCAAGGCCTGCTTCCACAGTTCGCTTCGCCCGATGTCTCTGGCCAACATCGATGTGAGAAGATCTCCGAACAGGACCAGTCTTCCACCGGTCGTTCCCAACATGTAGGGGCCAAGACCTTTACCGTGCACCTGCGATCTGACAGCCCCGGAGAGCACATCGATGGCGTAGAGTTGGTTGCTATCGAGGGGAGTCACAAACAGCATACCATCCGCGAAAATCAACGGATTGGGAGCCCAGATGGATCTCCTCCTCTGGGGGCGGTAACGTCCACGATACGAGCGCTGAGAATCCCGATCGTATTCCATGATCCACTGCACCTGTCCGTCCCAGGCTCGCAGTGCTGCAACGGCTCCGAGATTTGAACAACAGTAGACCATTCCATCGCGAACCAGAACGGACCCGAGGATCGGCTCACGCGCCGGTTCGCCGAACATCGTCAGGTCGACCTGATTCCCGACGATCGGTCGCGACCATAGTTTCTTGCCGGTGTGCGCATCGAGACACCACAGTGTCACATCGATATAACCGCTCTTTCTCCAACCGATAGCCCAGACCCTATCGCCCTTGACCACCGGTGCGGAGTTGAAGGAAGTGGTTCGCAACATCTCGTCGCCGATATCGCGTGATGCGGTATCCCAGAGCAGTCGACCTGCTCCTTCAAGATCCCAGCATTTCATCCCCCGCCACGGCAAGGAGACCTGGATATCGAAACCGAGATAATCTTCACGCCGGCTGGCTCGAGCCACGTAGGAGCACAGCAGTACGTCCTCGTCATTGACAGTCCAGAGCCGGGTGGCGACGTCTCGCTCCTCGAAGTAAGGGGCGCCGGGACGCAAACTGACATCGGATACCAGTTTTCCCGTTCTCAGATCGTATCTCAGCAGTTTCCTGGAGGTTGCGATTCCAATCCAATTCTCGGAGAAACAAGGGGCGAGAATCGCCCCGGTACTATCGGAGTAATACCCACGTCCACGAGAAGCGCTGAAGGCAACATGACGCGAGTAGTCGTGAGTTTTCCAGGCGATCACTCCATCGTCGATGAGCAGTGGTTGGACTCCAGCGTCATCGGTCTTACCGGGAACCATGGTGGAGTCGTTGAGTTGATTTTCAAACTCCAGAGCCTCACCCTTGAGTATCTTCTTGACCTCCTTCTCGAAGGCGAGGAGGTCCTCTGTATTTCCCAATCGCTTCAGCGCAACCGATCGCCTCGTCACGAGAGATCGATAGAGATCCAGGTCCAGTTCATCCTCGAAACCGAACACCGCATCCTGCCACGCTCGGCGAGCCAACTCCGGTTGGTCTTGCTCCAGGAATAGATCCCCTGCAGCCACCAACGCCACTTCTCTCACCTCGATCAGGGGATAGAGGGTTGCAACCCTTAGCAATGCCGTTGGATCGGTGTCAGAGATGGCCCGCTCGAGCACCGATTGGGCCCTCGATCGATATTCCTGACGGTAGATTTCCTTCATTTCGGGTTCGAGGGTGCGCAGTGTTTCGATGATCTGGTCGGAAAGAGGCCGGGCCAGACGCCACTGGTTCGTTGAACTCCAGAGCATCAGGGGATCCTCTCCCCAGATGGACTCGTGCAGGACCTGAAGTCTCCGGATCCCATCCAGAGCCCCATCTTGACCCTCAGCACCCTCGATCCGGCCGATGGCATCTCGGTACTCCTGGATGACCCCATCGGCTCCGACCAGCAACGGAATCAGAGCAGATCCGACGTCAGATGCGGACGCCCTCGCGCTGAGGCAGCCGATGATGAGACTCGTCCAGAGCGCTACAGGAGCAACCAAGTTGAACGTCACCGCCACGATCCCCCGATGGGCGTGATCGCGTCGGGATGCTGGTGTTCTACTAGAGATGCTCTGGTTGAAATTCTTCAAGGGAGACGGACGACCTTTCGCAGGATCCATTCTACCGTCAGGAGCAGTACAAACAGCACCAGAACCCAGCGAGAATCCCACAACGGCTCGCGTTCTGCGGAGATGGGAACCTCCCTTTCCAGTGCTTCCACGTCATCGGCAACTCCTGCGGCGTCCGAGACATCATGATATTTGCCGCCAGAAAGCGCTGCGATCTGCATGAGACGAGCACGATCCATTCTCGGATCCTTATACTCCAGTTGAGGTACGACGACCCGGAACAGGGTACTGGCCACCTCCTCTTCGCGATCGATGAGCGAGATCCGATGTTCCCCCAGTTTTCTCGCCTCTATCGAAGCCTCGTAGTACTCGGGCCGGGCCAGATTACGAATCGCATGGATCTCTGTGACATGATCCCCGGGCGGTTCGACGCGTTCCAACGACAGCAATGCTTCATCCTCGGAGGTCGGCTTGAAGTCGGGACCAAGTAGGCGTGCCAGGACCTTTACTTCGTTGCCGAGTACCACCTCCCTCGGGTCCACGCTGACTGAAAATCTCTTCGATGGACCAAGCAATCGAGCGGCACCAACGAAGCGGATGACCTGACCCCAGAATCGGTAGAACCAGCGGTTTCCGACCAGACGTCTCAGCCTCCAGGTATCGTCGGTCAGGGACACGAAAGTTCTCCCTCGACCCAGGTACTGGTAGGCGAAAACAGGACGCGGCCCGTAGGTGAAATGCTCATCGGATTCATGGACCGCCAGAGCGACGGCCCCCTTCCGTATCTTCTTGACCTTCTGGTACCAGTAGAAGCCCGGCATCGTTCGATCACTACGTCCCTGCCACTGCCAGAGTTCCTTGTTCTTCTCTTTATCAGCGACCAGTTGCATCACCGGATGTTCAAGACCCTCCGGAGTCAACCGTACGTGAAAGGTCTCGACCAGATCACGAGAGCCGGCACCCCTCTCATCAGCTTCCTCGAGTTCCACCGGAAGTAATCGCTCGAGTGGATCTCCACGATAGCGGCGAGGCATGAACCACTGACCGGAGAGGAACACCACTCCCCCCCCCTGATCATCGACAAACTCCACGAGCCACTCTTTCTGCTGGATCGACAGGGAGTCTGGCCGGATGTCCCCGAGCAGAATCACATCGTAGCGAAACAACTCTTCCCGGGTTCGGGGGAACTGGCGCAACGACGGAATCCCGGGCGAAGACTCCTGAGGAAACTCGGGATCCGCCTCCAGCAGGAGACATTGCGCTTCCATCGTTGGATCCCGGATCAGAGAATTTTTCAGGTAGCGATAGTCATACCTGGGTGGCCCCTCTACGTAGAGAACCTTGATCTTCCTTGCAACAACCGTGACCGGCTTCTCGAGCGCATTGTTCTCGCGGAACAACTCTCCCTCTTGATATTCGATCTCGACACGACACAGGTACTTGCCCGAGGAGCGAGGCGTGAACTCCAGGCGATGAGGAACCACCTGCCCATCCTTGCCGATTCTCGGATAGTAGGGGACGCGCTGCTCGATGCCGCCGTCTTCCCTGAGAAGTTGCAACTCAGCACGAACGTCGAGGTTGGCGAATCCCTCCGCAGCGATACGGAAATCCACCGAAACTCTGTCGCCTTCGAGCACTACTTCAGCGATATCCAGATCGATCAAGCGGATGTCCCTGGGATCCTCCGCGTTACCGATACCGATGACATGTACGGGAATTTCTCTCGAACCAAATCTACGAGCAACCTCCTCCGGGGTCACCAATCCACCGCTATCCCTGCCATCGCTCAGCAACACCATCGCTGAGATGGTTCGTCCCCGAGCGTCATCGAGGGCATCTCCCATCGCATCTCCGATGCGACTGACACGTCCCCTCAAGGTGATCTCACTGGCATCGAAAGTGGGCGCCTCAACGACTAATGATGATCCTGAGTGAATACGCGGAAGATCTGCGATGGCTCGAACTCCATCTGAGCCCGCCACGATCTTCACGTTGGCCTTCTCTCGCAGCCGCTCGACGAGTTTCGAACTACCTCCGGTCAATACACCCCTGGCGATCTCGAGTCGGGTTGTTTGTTCGACGACGGGAACCCCGGAAACGGAGGTGATCGCCATCGGCACAGCAGGATCGGACCATCGGTCCTGAATTCCCATCGAATACGAATCGTCTACCACCACCAGGACGGTGGAGGATTCAGTTTGAACCCGTTCGCGAGTCAGAGTTGGCCGGAACAAAATCACTACCACGGCCAACAGCACCAGGAATCTCACAGCGGCGAGAACAACCCGGGAGGTCACTCCCAGACCACCCTGATCACCCCTGTACCCCCAAGATGCGATGGCGATGAGTATCGGGATGATGACAATCGCGATGATCCAGGCCTCGGGTGCAGCGAGCCATTCCACGCGGGTCTCTACCCGTGTTTCCGAGAGTGCGAGGATCCAG
>CAWLAN010000014.1:0-29439 GCA_963854815.1 Planctomycetes bacterium UBA1146 | reverse complement strand
GATCGAAGTCGCCAGAGTAGCCGGTTCGAGACCCTCGAATCGAGATAGAGACTTGTGGCAGATCTGTTCCAGGTATTGCCCTGCCGGAGATCCGGGATACCGTTCGAGATCGGCCTGGACCGCCTCGATCTGATCGAGCGCAGCCTGCACCTCGACCTGTAGTCGAAGTTCGAGTTGGTCGAACTTTTTATGGAGGTCGTCTCGCCAGAGAAATGCTTCCCTGGCATCGGCGATGAGCCGCACCGCTCTTCCCTCCTGTCGCCCCTCGATCGCATCGACCACTTGCTGGTAAGCTGTCTGGACTCGTGCCTGTTCGCGTTCGCTACTGGCCGAGATGGAGACATCTACCGATCCACCTACTGGCACAAGGCCCGCATCAGCGATCAGCAACAACCCACGGCCACCAGGTCCTGGTCTGACCGAGAACTCGACAGGAACGTGGAATGAAATCACGACCTGGGAAGATCCCTGACCCAGAGAGATCTCGGTTCCGCGACAACTCTCGAGATCCGAGATCTTCTCCAGATATACCCCGGCGGTATCGCCGGAAAAGACCTGAACAGGCTCATCGACACGACGCGATGGTATTTTCCCGACCAGCATCATGGGGATGGGGCGTTGCGGAGACCAGGTCGTCGCGATACGCCATCCAATCGATCTGGCGAATTGCTGAATCACTGCTTTCTCTCCCGATTCGTCGATTTCGAAGCCAAGACGAACAGATCCGTCTTCTCCGACCACAACCTGTTCCTTCCTCGACGGCAACAATTGCCCCCAGGGCATCGGCCGCGGAGATCCGAGTGCAACCCTCAAATCCAGGATCAGGTCCGTCTTGCTCCGGGAGAGTTTAACCACACCTCGTTCGTCAACCAGGATGCTGATTCTTTGCCCGTCCTCTCCAGCAGAAATCGTGGCAGGACGGTTCGCTACTGATTCGATGGTGCGGACGACGATCTGATCACAACGGAGGGCTCCGGTTCGATCCCCCAGTCCCACTATGGAGATCCGGGCCGAACCACCGACTCCTTTTGTCGGCGCAGGAAAATCAGCGCCAACCCCACTCCAATCGCGGCTGGCCCGAAGTGCAGTGAAATTCTCTGCGACGACAACATCTCCGGAATCTCCGCGTTCAAACCACCGTACGGAAATCCCGACCCGATCGAATCCTTCGTTGGCAACACGGCCACTGACTCGAATTCCCTGGCCTGCCTTGACGTCGAAAAGATCCTCGAATTGGACCCGAAAGACACCGTCCTCGCCAGGATCACCCTGGCAAGCCATCCACTTCTTTCCCTGAGGTGCACCGTTTCCCTGGACGATCTGGACCGTTCCATCGCCGGTGACGATTTGCCAGGATTGATCCTGAATCGGGCCTGGCTGCCTCTGCTCGAAGAAACCCTCACCATCGAGTCGATCTCCCTCGGAAACGGCAAGGTCTGGATTGGTCGCGAGATCCTTTAAAAAGCCATATCCAGAATAGAGCACCAGGGCCAGGATTCCGATGAAGACCATCGTGGCAAGTCCCTGCGAGCCCTCGGTTCCGACCTCGACATTGGAACTGCGACTGACAACAAGTTCGGGCGCCGTCGTTAACGGTGCCTTTGCCTGTGCCGGCGACAGGGAATCTGTCGGCCCGGAGATCCCAAAACCGTGTGCCGAGAACTCGACACTTCCGATCCTGAAAGATGACTGATCTTGCAGTTCAAACTTTTCCACCTTGCGATTGCCTACCACGATCCCATTGCCTGAATCGAGGTCCTGGATGAACCAACGAGAATCCTCTTCGATAATGCTGGCATGGCGAGAAGAGATTCGCGAATCATCGATGGTGACGTCAACTTCAGGGCTTCTCCCGATGACGAGATCCGGGAAGACAGAAATCCACTGGATCTGCCCTTCCGATTCCATGCGAAGTCGACGACCCTCGGGTTCACTGGTGAGAACGTTTTGCTGACGGACACCAGTATCCTCGATCTCGACGGCAACAGGGGGTACGTCATCAGGAGCGATCACGCCGGGCATCTCGACCAGCAGCTCGGCTTCGCCGATCTTGATCGAATCACCGTCACCCAGTGCAATACGTTCTACCTTTTTCCCGCCGTGCATACTTCCATTGGAAGACCCCAGGTCCTCGTAGATGTAGTGCGACTGTTCCCAGTAGAATCGTCCGTGATTACGTGAAGCAAGTCGATCCTCGATGACAATCCGGGAGGAAGGATCTCTCCCTATCGTGATGGGATCATCGCCGATCTCGACGATGGTCTGTCGGCCGCCATCTCGAACCAGGATCTTCGAACTCATTCGCTCTTCTCTTTCCTGTCCTTGGATTCTTTCTTGAGGCCGTATTTTTCAATTTTCTGGTCCAGCGTCGGTCTGGAAACCCCCAACTGTCTTGCTGTCTGACTCTTGTTCCAGCTGTTTTCCTGAAGAGTGGCCGCCAGAACTTGCCTCTCGAGACCCTCGGTCGCCTCGGCAACCAGTTCACGAAGAGTCCCTCGCATCGGTTCCCTCCTGGTCGATCCCGGACGATGGGACAGCACCGATGGCGAGATGTTTTCAGGCAAGATGACGTCGCCAGAGAGAGCCACAAGACGTTCGACCTCATTTTCGAGTTGCCGGACATTGCCAGGCCATGGGCTGTGATACAGCGCGTAGAGGGCCCTGGGATCCAGTTTTGGTCTCTCCATGGCGAGCCGAGAACAGGCCAGATCGATGAAATGGTCGACGAGCAAGGGAATATCTTCACGTCTTTCTCGTAGAGCCGGCAGATGAACCATCAAGACATTGAGGCGATAATAGAGGTCCTCACGAAATCTTCCGTCACGAACCATCTCCTCGAGTTTCTGATTGGTGGCGGAAATGATCCGCACATTGACCTTGACTGTGTCCCGGCCACCGACCGGACGGAATTCCCCGTCCTCGATGACCCTCAATAATTTCGCCTGAAGATCGGGGCTCATATCGCCGATCTCATCGAGAAACAGGGTTCCCCTGTCGGCGAGTTCGAAAAGCCCTTTCTTGTCGCGGATGGCTCCGGTGAAGGCTCCCTTGACATGACCAAAGAATTCGCTCTCGAGCAGGTTCTGTGAAATTGAAGCACAGTTCTGGGAGACAAAAGCATTCTGACTTCTGCTCGAGCCCAGATGCACAGCCTGCGCGATCAGTTCCTTTCCGGTACCGCTCTCTCCGAGCACGAGAACCGGCATATCAGTGTCGATGACACTATCGAGCAGTTCGAAAACACGTAGCATCACTGGCGAACGAGTCACGATGCGGTCAAAGGAGTGCCTGAGTCCGGGGCGCGCACCCTTCTTTACCAGTTCCCGCACTTCTTCGGGTTCTACATCCCTGGCCAGTAACATCGCCTGGAATTGCCGATTGAGCTCCTCGACCTGGTCTTTGGCGGTATGTAGAGATCCCTGTTTCCTGTGCAACTCCTCGAACAGGCGCGCATTCTCGATGTAGATGGAAGCCTGGTCGGCCAGGAACTGTATGAATCGAAGGGTTCCCTGGTGGAAGGAATGCTTCTCGAATCGATTGTCGACATAGACAGCGCCGAGCACGTTGCCGCGCAACCGCAGCGGCACACACAGCACAGATTCGAGTCGCAGGTTGGCAATGGAAACTGACTCGTGGAATCGGGGATCGCTACGAGCGTCTCCTGTGAGTACGGGCTCACCGGAATCGATAACTCGCCTTACCAGTGAATGACTTACCTGGAGATGAGCCCGCCGCACAACGTCTCTGTCGATGTTCCTGGAGGCAGCAACCTTGAGTTCGGTTTCCTCTTCCATGATGAGAAAACCTCTTTCGGCTCCCGATATTTCAATTACATTCTGGAGAATCACTTCAAAGAGTTCCTCGGTAACGAGGATTGCGCACAGATCTCGGGTCAGTTCGAGTAGCCGAAGAAAGATTTCCCTCTCCTTCTGGAATCGCAGGGAATCATCACTTGCTACTTGTTCAGAAATCGGTTCGAGGAAATACTCTGTACTCAGTTGAAGAGTCTCACCCGCCGGGCTCGAGCTCCGATGACGTTCAGGAATTTCACCAAAGAAGATCTGGGTCTTGCCGATCTCGATCAGATCTCCGACCATCATCGGCTGGCGTCGGACCAGGATCCCGTTGACCATGGTGCCGTTTCTGCTGCGCAGATCCTCGATATGCCAGCGGCCCTGAATGCGCCTGAGTCGACAATGTTGACGTGAAGAGGAGATGTCCTCGATCTCGACGTCGTTCTCACGGGATCGACCGATGGAGACAGAATCGCCGGTCAGAGGAACCTCACGTTCTCCGCCATGATCTCGGATAAATAGATTCTGGGAAGTCGACGCTGGACGGGTCGAATTCCCTTTTCGTGCATGCTCAGGCACGTCCAAGGCGAATTCCTCTTCAGGCTCGGACCGGGGTCCTGGGATACCCGATGGTCTCACGGCAAAAGCACATGTAAAGAAGATTTTACAGGGGGGTGTCAGTTTTCATCGGGGCCAGGAGAGGCGCTCAGAAGGGTCCTGTGGACCCTCAACAGGGTTCGATCCTGCCAGTCACGAGCTGCTGAGGTGTGGCCCCTACGGCCCTGGTAGATCAAGCAAAAGGGCACCGGTCCCTGGTCGCTGTCGAGGATTCCAGCGAGGCTCACGACGCCACGTATGGTACCGGTCTTGGCTCGCACCTTGCCCTGTAACGGAGTCTTCACCAGACGCTTTTCGAGCGTCCCATCGATGCCTGCAAGCGGCAACGAATCGAACAGTGTACTCCCCCAGTCGGATTCGAGTGCCAGTTCCAGCACCTGTCGCAATACGTTGGCGGTGAGACGATTATTCCGGGACAGACCGGATCCGTCGCGGATAACGATCTCATCCGTGTGCTCGAAGCGCTTTTGAACCCATCGCAGTAATTCATCTGCGGCTGAGGAAAACGAACCGTCTCCGCCACGAACTCTGGCAAGAACTCTCGCCAGTGAATCGGCATACAGATTCTGACTATTCTTCAACATCACTGGCAATCGAGAAGCAAGAGAATGCTTGATACTTGCGATCGGGACCGCCTGAGAAGCGCCAGGGATATTCTCCCCGAATACTTCAATGCCTGAGTCGCGGAGCATCTGGAGAAATATACTCACGAAGTTGTCAGCAGGATCGGGAACGGTCACCCATTCGGTACGAACTCCAGATGTGTTGAGGAATTTCCCCGAAACAAGGATTTCCCAGCCATTAGCGCGACGGTCAACTCGATAGAGGTGGTCCTTTTCATCGACGCATGGAACGAGCGTGCTGCGCAGACTGACAAGTGGATTAGGAGGCCGGATCCGGATACGAACGTTTCCTTCAATGACTGGACCGATGACGACATCGATACAGTTGTCATTGAGATTGAGAGCACCGGAAGGAGCGCAGTACCAGCGAGGTAGTTGCTCAACGGGCCAATCGGGATGAACTCCGGGACCTTCCAGATAACGGACGTCCGCAAGAATCCGTCCACGGATCCGTTCGATCCCCTGTGATCGAATCTGCGCGCACCAGGGCCGCAATTCCCACAACGGGTCGTCTTTGTTTTCCCGGCCGCAGATGGCCGGATCCCCGCCTCCAACGACGAGCAAGTCCCCTTCGAGAACCCCGTCCTGTATCGGACCCATACGCATCACGGTGGTCTGGAGCGAGTGATGAGCACCCAGCTGGTCGAGACATGCCGCAGCAACGATCAACTTCATGCATGAGGCAGGAGCCCGCGAACGATCAGAGAGATGTTCGACGATGGTCCCATCAGGAAGCTTGAAAGAAAAAGAGATCTCATTGTGCGTCAGTTTTAACCGGGTTGCCTCCGAGACCAGTTGAGAGGCGAGATCTCCAGCGAGAACGATCGCCGAACTCGACAGGAAAAACTGAAGGGTGACCAGCAACAAGGTCAGTGAAAGGGGTAACCATCTCGAAGACCGACGGATACCCGAACAGGGAACGTCCAGTGATCCCGCCACGTTGTGCTCATCAAGGAGGGACAGGTTGTCAGGGTCTGTCACCAGATCAGTTGTGTCTCGCATGACCATCCCCTCCTGCGATCAGCCTAGTGGGAGTGTTACAAAATCTCAAGGCTGACGCGGAACACCCTTTGCACTACGATCATAGCAGGAGTTGAACATCATGACCCCAGCAGGCCAGGACAAGGAACAAAATAAGAGGCGCCAACCTTTTCGATCTCGCGCTGCTGAATCCATCCATCGTCGGCTAGTCGGTCTGGTGAAGGCTCTCTTGACGCGTGAAAATACTGAGACCCTCGATGGACTGCCAGACGAGATCGAGTTGAATCTACGTGTTCCGATTCGACTGGACCGAGACGAGATCACTGATTCAAGAAATTTCGCCCGGTCTCTACTGGCCCAGGTTGACTCGCTACGGATTCAGGGTGAAACGGAAGCACTGGGACATCGATCAGGACACGCACCGTGTTACTGGTGCAACGCGGCCATTTGCGAGCACTCGATGCCCCCCGATCATCACAGCGTCCTCACCGGCTGGTCCCCAACAGGTGTACCCATCTGGAAAAATCTCACTTCGATCCTCATCGAGGACAAGGATGAACAGATCGACTACCTTTATGGAGAAACGCCGGGCCCCGTGATCATCTGGCGCAGCGAGGATAACTTGCTCGGAGATATTCTACCGGAGTACCTCAATGATTCGCTATTCGCTCACCCGGTCGGAGCCCTTCTTTCAGGAGGATTCCCGCTTCCGATGCCGGATTCCGATCCAGATCTACTCGCGATCACAGCCCTCATTCTCGAATCGCGTGCAGGGCGCAATGTTCCAAGATATTCACTGAACTTGATCTCGAACGTTCCTGCTCCCCATCATCTGGCAACCCTCGTTGGAACCGGCACAAGTTCCATCCTGTACAACTGGATCTCTTCTCTCAGAGCCTCCTTGAATGACCTGCAACAACAACTAAGTGGGCTGTCACAGACGGGCAAGAGGTCTTCTCTCCAGGCCTCGAGGGAACTGGTAGTGGAACTCCTGATCGAGTCCAGATCTCATCTGAAGACTCTTCGCAGGAGATCAGAACGAAGAACACAACATGCCCAGGAAAGGTCCTACAATCCTGATCGGCCCACTTCTGCGGCGATCTCCGATCTTCTCGCCTGTGATATCGAGGATCTATTCCACGACCGCAAGGAATCGACCGTCGTGATCCGGGGACGCCAGGGGCGAATCCATATCTTCACCGTCAACGGACGCCATATAACGAGCGCCATCTACAGCAACGAGGCTATCTTGTCCCGTATTGCCAGGGGCAGATGGAGCCCGATGGACCGAAACAGCGGCCGCGCTTTTCTCGATCAGATCCATCGAATGATCCCCACCCAGGATGGAGATTCTGCCGCAAGTGATGCCTCATGATTCGAGCGGCTCACTCCAGCCACTCCACCAGTGAATAAACCCATCCCCGAGCACCGAAGAGACAACCTGTGGCTCCAGCCCTCCATCCCCGAGAGCGCTGGCAAGAACATCCAGATCTCGATGATCACGAAATCCCTGGGCAGTTTTCGAAATGCCATCGAGATCAGTACCCAGGGCAACATGTCCCTTGCCGAGAAACTCCATCAGATGAATGACATGACGAACCACCGTATCGAGAGTCGCCGTTTCTTCGGGAGGTGCCAGAAACGGTGGAAAGACATTGACCCCGACCAAACCTCCGACCTCGGCCAGATGTCTGAGGATCTCGTCGGAAAGATTTCTGGGATGATCATGAATGGCACGCGCGTTGGAATGTGTGGCCAGCACCGGGGCCCCTGAATCACAAACATCCACAACGCCCTCTCGATTGAGGTGCGAGATGTCGATGGCCCAGCCCAGTCGAGCCGCTCTCTCTACAGCTGCCTTACCAAACCTTGTGAGACCCTGCCGTTGATCGGAGAGAACACCCTGTCCAAGTTCGTTCTGGCCATTCCATGTCAATCCGAGCATGCGAACACCCCGATGATGCAACTCATCGAGACGAGACAGGTCTCCCTCGAGACAACGAGCATTTTCTATCGTCGCCAGCATGCCCGTGATTCCCGGATCGAGATCTGCTAGCTCGGCAGGACTGGTGACGCTCCGAAAAGGCTCGCCAGGATCGTCGGATATCCTCTGCATGACATCGAGTAATCTGCAGCAGTGGTCCCAGGGATCCTTTCTTTGATCTTCGGTGAAAATGGCGGTGCACAGCAGACGAACGTCACCTGCCAGACAACGTTTTGCATCTATTTGGAGATCGTCACGAAACGGAGTGAGTCCGCCCCCCTTTTCCTCCAGTCTCCAGAGGGTATCGACGTGCAGATCAGCCCTCATCGAGTACTCCGAAGCGTCCCAGGCGCCAACTACCCATGCTGTAGACATCCATCAAGTTTGCATCTGAGAGGCAATGGACCTGTTCGGGGCTCTCGACCGCCAGAATCTGTAGGTCTGCTGCTGTTCCCGGTTCGAGTGTGCCCCAATCTTGGGGCAGAAAGTTCGCTTTCGCGGCACCCGCTGTACACCAGTTGAAGGCGCATTCGAATCCGACGCGTTCCTGTGGGCCGTAACAGGTTCCCTTCCTGTCGCGATCGAGTCGATGGACTGCAGCATCGATATCACTCCATGGATCAGCGCTCTCGATGGGAGAATCTGTCCCCAGAACAACCGGAATTCCTGCAGCATCGATGCTACGGAGGGCAAATGCATGGCTGGCCCGGCTGCCCCATCTCTGATCGAGAATCTGTCGATCTTGGTACAGGTGACAAGGCTGAAGTGAAGCGATGGCTCCTGTGGATCGAATTGCTTCCAGAGCACCAGGATCGACCAGTTGGCAATGCTCGATCCGGTCGGGAAGATCGATCTTCCGGTTCGAACGAACGATGGAGATGGCTCTGTTTGCTTCCTCGACTGCAGCATCTCCGATGGCGTGAATGGCGACTGCCCAGCCATGTTGCGCCGCCAGAAGGACGATACGATCCAGATCCTCACCGCTTTTTCGGACCACACCGCGATTGCCCGGGTCATCTGAATAATCAGATTTCAGCCACGCTGTTCTCGATCCAAGAGTCCCGTCGAGGAAAATTTTGACCCAGGGCATCGCAAAAGGATCCTCCCGAGTACCAACCGGCAGACAGGTCTCTCCGCAATCGATCGCACAAAGAAAGTCGTCTTCAGGCAATCCGTGACGGATTCTGACACCCAGTTGTCCGTCTGAACTGGCCTCGCTGAGGATCCGGATCGAGTCGGCGCGATCAAATGTCGTGGCTGCGGTGATTCCGTGTTCGAGTAACCATCGAGCAGCACCCGTTGCATCTCCACCGCTATTCCTGGGAATCATCGACCAGATGTGTTCAGCGGCCTCTTCCACAACGATTCCCTGATGTGATTCGATTTCAACTCCTGCAATCCTGAGAGCTTCAGAATTGACCAACGCCCGATGATGATCCGAATTCCATAAAAACACCGGATCGTCACAGGTGATCGAGTCAAGAAACCTTCGTGGATCAGGATCCATCAATGCGGGGAGCGGGTCTTTCCAGCCGTGGCCGATTCGTGGACCGGGCTGGGCGCTAGCAATCGATGTTGCTACAGAATCGAGCGAGAGCCCTTCCAACTTGCACTGTTGCAGATGCTCCAGCGAATAGAGAAGGTGAAGATGGCTATCGACAAAACCTGGCAACACCCAGCAATCATCGAGATCGAGCACGTTTGCCGATCTGCGATCGCCTTCGCCAGCGACAGACCAGCAGGTGATCCGGTCGTCGTCGATACGCAGATCGAATCTCCGACGAGAGTCGCCCGGGTACCTCTTGACACCAGTCAGTAACCAGGCACCCACAGGTCCTCCTGGCTTGAAAAGAGGTTCGACCCGTCAAGGATCGAACCTCTCATGAGGCTAATTAGCGACGAGGACCACGGTCTCCGCCGCGATCTCGAGAACCACCACCACGCCGGTCACGATCTCTGTCACGACCACCACCACGCGAACCTCGATCTTCATCGGGTCCACCGGCAGGTTGAAGTTTACCCTCGTCGATGAGGACGGCCTTGTGAGAGAGGCGTAAACGACCCTGAGGATCGCTCTCGAGAACCTTGACCCGCAACGCGTCTCCCCTTTTGACGACAGAAGAAACGTCATCGACGAAATCACCGGATAGTTCGGACACATGAACGAGTCCTTCCTGCCCGGGAAGAACTTCGACGAAACACCCGAAATCTTTGACGGAAACAACCTTGCCGTCGTAAGTAGCGCCAACCTCAACGTCCTGGGTAATCATCTCGACTTGCTCACGCGCTGCCTGAGCACTTTCCTGGTCCTTACCCCAGATGGTGATAGTGCCCGAGTCCTCGATCTCGATGGTTGCCCCTGTTGCCTCCTGGATCCCCTTGATGACTTTTCCACCGGGGCCGATCACAAGTCCGATCTTTTCCGGATCGATCTTTATTCGCATGATCTTCGGAGCCAGTGGGGAAACTTCAGACCGCGGCCGATCCAGTTTCTTGAGCATTTCTCTGAGGATATAAAGTCTTCCCTCGCGTGCTTGCTCGAGGGCTTTCTTCATCAAATCCCGACTCAGTCCAGAGATTTTCACATCCATCTGGAGTGCAGTAATCCCCTTCTGGGAACCGGCGACTTTGAAATCCATGTCACCGTTATGATCTTCACTCCCCAGGATATCGGACAGGATGTAGTGATTGTTGCCGTCTTCGATCAACCCCATGGCGATCCCCGCAACCGGTCGCAACAAAGGGACACCCGCATCCATCAGTGCGAGGACTCCACCACAGACACTTGCCATCGAGGAAGAACCGTTCGATTCGGTGATATCACTGACTACGCGTATCGTGTAGGGGAAATCATCGTGATCAGGCAGGACCGGCTTGATGGACCGTTCCGCAAGAACACCGTGCCCAATTTCACGCCTCTTCGGACCTCGATTGGGCCAGGATTCTCCGACGCAATATCCAGGGAAGTTGTAGTGGAGCATGAAATGCTCACGCTTTTCGTCGATGAGGCCATCGATTCTTTGCTCATCGAAGGAAGTTCCGAGCGTGGCCGTGACAATTGCCTGTGTTTCTCCACGTGTAAACACAGCAGAACCATGGGTTCTGGGAAGAAACTGCAACTGGGTATCGATATCACGTATATCGGTAAAACCACGTCCGTCACTACGAATCTGATCCTGGATGATCAGATTTCTTTCGACCTCTTTCTTGACACCCGAAAGCATACTCTTGACATCTTTGGGATCGGGACAGGTACCGGCCTCGACTTCATCTTCAGGACAAAGTTGCTCGACAACTTGGTCGCAAACCGTATCCATCGCGGCCTTACGACTCATCTTTCCTTCTGTGCGAATCACCTGCCGAAGCTTGTCGTAGGCCATCGAATGAACTTTTGACTTCAGTTGCTCGTCAACTTCGGGTGGGACAAATTCAACTTTGGTTTTTCCGGCAAGTTTTGTGAACTCATCGATCATATCAACCACTTGGCAGTTCACTTCGTGGGCCATCTCGAGCGCGTCAATGATGTCGGACTCGGGAACCTCCTTGGCGCCAGCCTCGACCATGACGATCGCATCTGCAGTGCTGGCGACGACGAGATCGATGTCGCCCTTATCACGCTGTTCGTGGTCAGGATTTACGACCAGTTCACCATCGACCCGTCCGATCCTGACGGCCCCGATGGGACCCTGGAATGGTAATTCGGAGATGGAGAGCGCTGCCGATGCAGCGATCATGGCGAGGATATCCGGATCGTTCACTCGATCCGCGGACAGCACCGCAGCTGCAACGGAGACGTCCTTCATGTACCCGTCGGGAAAGAGCGGCCTGACTGGACGGTCGATGCAACGAGAGGTCAGAATCTCCTTGGTTGTCGGTCTGCCTTCCCGCTTGAAAAATCCACCTGGGATTTTCCCTGCAGCGTAGTTGTTTTCCCGGTAGTCCACGGTCAGCGGAAAAAAGTCCCCTGCCCACCGAGGTTCTCCCCAGGTTACCGCGCACAAAACTGCGCAATCACCACATCTGACTATCGTGGCTCCAGCAGCCTGTTTTGCTATTTCTCCTGTCTCGATCGTGAGGGTTCGCCCGCCGATCTCACGTGAAACGACATGTTTCATCTGTCCTCCTGACAGCGTTGGCTGTCGTGGCGCCCATGCGCCTTAAACTTGTTTCTCTTACTCTAAAATTACTTCTGATTTGGTGTTCACTTGGAAAGGAAGGCCACGAGAAGACAACTTCTCGATTTGAGTGAGAGCAGAGCCACATCGGGGAATACCCCGGGATCTCGCAAAGGAGACCGTCTCGAAGATCGACATGACCATGCAGCTAGCGACGCAGCCCCAGGACATCGATCAACCTGAGATACTCGGAGCGATCCTGGCGTTGCAGGTATCGGAGAAGCCGTGTCCTCTTGCCGACCAGCACGAGGAGACCGCGACGACCCGCGTAATCCTTCTTCATAATGAGAAGATGTTTCGTGATGTTCCGGATCCTCTCGGTGAGGATCGCGACCTGGACCTGAACCGATCCTTTGTCGCTGTCGGAGGTACGAAACTGCTCGATCAACTCGGTCTTGCGCTGGGCAGTGATGCTCATGAGTACTTGAAACCCTGTCTCTTGATGGTACTCCCGACGGGAAACACTCCTCGTCACTCGGCCCCACCAATCCAAGCGATGGATGCTACCTTGGCAGCACCAGAGGGCAAGACAATGTGACCCTTGTAGCCGAAATGGTCCAAATAATCGTCAAATTTCCGCCTCCGCAGCCTCGATCAGTCCCGGAGGATCTGGCGCCTCCGGTGTCCCCGCGTCCAGAAACGACTGCAACAAGATTGCCGCCGCTTTCTCATCGAGGCCTCGATTTTTTGCCACTCCCTCAGCATGAACGGAGGTCAGACGTTCATCCCAGAGATAGACCGGGAAATCCACCTGTTCCCGCAGCCAGCGAACCAGTACCAGCGAGCGAATTGCCATCGGACCAAATGAGCCATCCATGTTTCGAGGCATCCCGACGACGACGCCTGCGATTTGAAATTCCCCATCGGTTTCGCTCAACCAGTGAACAAGTTCATCACGACTCCCGAGGACTCCCCTGGGCGTTGCTAGAACTCCCAACGAATCGCCACGGGCACAACCGATCCGTTTTTCTCCAGGATCAATACCAACCCATACACTCAACCGAGTCCTCCTATTGATCCTCGAGACAATGCCTCGAGAGCATCGCGTATGCCTCCTGAACGGATCTCTTCCTCAGAAGCAACGAGGACCACATCTTCAGTCACCGCGACAAGCCCCCCGCGGATTCCAGCTATGGATATACCTACATCATCCTGCACAAAAACCATCAGATCCGCACAATCCACCAGCCCATCCTCGGTGCTGGAAATCGCCCCGGAAGAGACCCGAACATGGTCTCGAGTGACCCGCACCTTTTTATCACTGATCCCGAGGCAGAGAATCTGGCGACTTCCGTCGCCATCGATCTCGATCTCTTGTGATCGCAATAATAATGGATCTCGCCTGCGAACTGGAACAACATCTACTGGACGATCAGAATCGACGATGAAAACATTACCGTTGCGATCACTCCTGAAGATGTCTCGCAAAGCCGGCCAGGATCCGACATCGGACCACCTGTGTGACATCTTCCTGACCATCAATCGGCGACAGAAGTCTTCACGCTCGAGTAAAAAGTGATCGATGGAGATCGCAGGGACATCGTCTACCTCGGGCAGATCAAACCGGGCATCCCTGGAGAGAACTCTTCGGTACTCTTCAAGAAGAAACCCAGCTTTGAAACAAAAGACACCCGTATTGCACAATGCACCTTCCTTGTGCAAGCCGTCAAACAGATGCGGCCCTGGCTTCTCCTCGAATCGTAGAACTTCTGAGACTTCCGCATCATCCGCCGCCACGATGAAACCAAAGGATTCCTCTGGAGTAGCGGGCGTGCCATGAACCCAGAATCGGTCAGGGTTCTCACTGACTCGATCGAGGGTCTCTCGCATTCCCCTGCGAAAGATGTCCACATCGATCACTCTGTGATCAGCCGGGAATACGAGAATCGTCGCTGAAGGATCAGCATCATGGATCGTCCGGGAAGCCTGGAATATTGCAGGTGCTGTGTCTCGTGCTCTCGTTTCTTCTATCCAGTCAAATGGACCGAGATCTCTGATCACATCTCTTGTAGCGACCAGATGGATCCTCTCCGGAGGAACGAGTGATAGGGCTCGTTCGAGTGTTGCATCGATGAGTGAACGACCATCGAACAATGGCAGAAAAGGTTTGTATCTACCACCCCTACTCCACGGCCAGAGCCGCAGGCCACGACCTCCTGCAAGGATCACGACATGAGAGGAATCAAACATCCAGGTAATCCTCGAGCGCTTCGCGAATTCGTTCAATGCCTCGCGCGTCGGGCTGGAGGCGCAATACCTCGCCCAGATGCCGAGCAGACTCGACCTTCATCTCCATCTGCAGATAGCATTGAGCCCGCTTCTTTGCCACCTCGATACGGCCCATCTTATCCAGGCCAAGCAGTTCTGCCCGACGAAGATATTCAAGCCCAACTCTGGGGTCCAGATCGCCACGGGTTCTTTTCATCAACAATCTTCGCGCCCTGTCCCTCGCTTCGGGATAACAGGGACGATTTTGATTTCGATTTTCCTCGATGCGAATCAAATCCTCGTACCATTCGAGGGCACTGACCCACTTCTTCTGATGCTCTAACAACTCACCGACAAGAAAACAGGCATCGATGTATTCGCCAGTGGTCAGGTATTGCCTGAGGAACAACCGACCTCCCGGTTGCAATCCTTTGATCCGTTCCAATGCCTCTTCTCCCCGTTCTTCCAGTAGCAAAAAGAGTACAGAACGAGCTCTGGCTGCCGGACGTTCACTTTCAGTAACATGAGGAATCAGTGAAGGGCGGTCAGGATCCTGCGGAGATACGATTTTCCAGAGTTTGTCGTAAGCATCTCGAGTATCGATATTGGAAAGAACGTCATAAGCTTCCAACAGCGATCTCATCTCCTCGGGATCTATCGGATGGACTGACTTGTCTGGATGGATCTCGAGCAACCTGGCACGAAATGCGCTCCTGATCTGTTCTTCCTTCGAATCTGGATCGACACCCAGTTGCAGGTAGTGATCTCGGAAGCCTTTCATCAATCCCCCGGCTCTCTGGCTAGCCAGAGCGTCACAGGCCCGTCGTTGACCAATTGGACGTCCATGTCGGCACCGAACTTGCCCTTTTCAACACGATCAACACCCTGCGCCGAGAGTTGCTGCAAGAATTCCTCGAACAGTTGATTCGCCTCGGTAGGATCGAGCGCATCAACAAAAGATGGCCGTCGCCCTTTTCTGCAATCTCCGTAGAGCGTGAACTGACTGACCGCCAGAATTTCACCATTTGTGTGCTGGATACTATTATTCATCTGCCCGTTTTCATCGGAGAACACTCGCAGCCCAGATATTTTTCTGGCCATCCAGATCAGTTCCTCAGAACCATCCCCGTTGCCAAAACCAACCAGCAGAAGAAACCCTGGGCCGATGGAAGCGATCGATTCTCCAGAAACAGAGACCTGGGCTTCTTTGACTCGTTGAACCAGTACACGCACGAATTCCTCCATGTCGAGATTCACGACCAATTCCCTCATGATATCAGGAATCGACTATTCAAGTATGCGAAGGTGGGATCATTCTTGTGAATCAGGGACCTGGAGGAAGTCGTGGAAGAAGGGACTCGTATCGTCCTCGGAGATATCCACCGGCCGAATTGACGAGGCCTTGCCCGTTTCTGGATCGACGGAAAGCAAAACCCCGCACATATGAACATTATTTTCAGCAACCGTGAAAGGAGCATGCATTGAGGTGAGGAACTTGTGCAGGACAGGTTGGGCTTCTCTGCCGATTACTCCATCATACGGGCCTGTCATTCCGAGGTCCGAGATATATGCAGTGCCCTGGGTCAAGAAGCGCGCATCCGCAGTGAGCACGTGGGTGTGGGTCCCCACCACTGCGGTGACCCTTCCATCGAGATACCAACCTGCCGCCTGTTTCTCGCTGGTTGCCTCGGCATGGTATTCAACGATACAGATCTTCACATCATCGGGCAATTGCTCGAGAATCGAATCGACAGTCCGAAATGGACAATCCACCGCGTCCATGAAAACCCTACCGAGAACTATGATGTGGGCAACCTGGACACCGCTGTCGGTAGTGACAACACCCCAACCTTTACCTGCAGCAACTTCAGGATAATTACCGGGTCGCAGGCAGTACTCCTCTTCATTGAGCACAACAAGATTGTCTTTGCGCTTCCAGGCGTGATCACCGAGTGTCATCAGATCCACACCTGCTGCCCGAAGTTCGGAAAAGATTTTCGGAGTGATTCCGGAACCAGCTGCAGAATTCTCAGCATTTGCAATGACCAGGTCGAGACCGAGGGACTCCCGCAGACCTGGGAGCGTCTGCTTGACGATTCTACGACCTGTCTTGCCGACGATATCCCCGATCAGGAGGATACGAATTTCTTGATCGTCATCGTGCATATTCGACCACGCGAGTCTCTCTGATCAATGTGATCTTGATCTCTCCGGGATAGGTCAACTGCTCCTCGATCTGCTTGGCAACCTCGTGAGCAAGGCGAACCGCCTTCTTGTCACTGATCTTGTGAGCGTTGACAAAAACACGCACCTCGCGTCCTGCCTGGATCGCTTGAGCATTCGATACTCCTGCGAAAGAGGTGACGAGGTTCTCGAGTTTTTCCAGTCGCTCCACGTATCTCTCGAGAGATTCGCCACGTGCGCCCGGCCGACTTCCGCTGATCGAATCCGCTGCCTGGGTAAAAACCGCGTAAATACTCTCTTGAGGTACGTCATTGTGGTGACTGGCCGCCGCATTGATCACTTCCTTGGCCTCGTCATACCGTTTGAGGATGGTCGCCCCGATCTCGGGGTGTCCTCCTTCGTACTGGTGATCTACGGCCTTCCCTATGTCATGAAACAGTCCACATCTTTTTGCGAGATCCTGATCAAGACCAAACTCGGCGGCGATCATTCCGCAAATCCGAGAACATTCGATGGAGTGGGATAGAACGTTCTGGCCGTAAGAGGTCCGATACTTCAACCGGCCCAGCATCGTTACCAGTTTCGGGTGAACTCCCGGAAGATCCAGATCGAAAGATACCTGGACACCCGCCTTCTGAATCTCCTCGTTGAGTGTTTTCTTGGTTTCCGCAACGACTTCTTCGATTCGGCTGGGGTGAATACGTCCATCCGCCAGTAATTTGTTGAGAGAACGGCTTCCCATCTCGCGACGAATGGGGTCGAAACAAGAGAGGGTGATCACCCCAGGACTATCATCGACGATGACATCGACGCCGGTGGCCTTCTCGAAAGCTCGAATATTCCGACCCTCTCGGCCGATGATCCGCCCTTTCATGTCATCAGATGCGATCGCGATGCTCGAAACGGTGGATTCCTGGCAATAGGTCGAAGAGATCCGTTGTAACGTTGAGGCGAGAATATCTCGACAGCGCTCTTTGGCACTCTCCTTCACACGTTCGACCATGCGCTGGATCATGACGTCGCCCTCGTGGTCGACGTCGCGTTGCATCTTCTCGATCAGCGAATTACGCGCCTCCTCGCGCGACATATCTGCGATTCGAGACAGGTTTTCCCGTTCCTGCTCGAGCACCTCATCGAGCTCGACATCGCGCAGTTGAAGCTGTTTCCTCTGGTTTTCGAGGTCAACCTCGAGCGAGCCAAGATTCTTCTCCTTCTTGCCGAGAAGGTCCATTCTGCGCTCGAGGCCGTCTTCTCGTTTCCTCAGTTCTCTATCGAAAGTTTTGATCTCCTCGCGGCCATCTTTTTGTTCGCTCTGGAAATCATCGCGCTCTGTTTTGATCCATTCCTGAGTTTCGGTCCTGGATTCCTTGCGTAGCCTGTCTGCTTCCTCGCGCGCTTCATCGAGCAGAGAACGTCGTTCTTCCTGGATCTTCGATGTAGACCTCTGAAGCATCAACAAACTGGCGACAGCTGCAGCGATCAGAATCGCTCCAGGTATGACATACTCTTCGAATTCCACTTCTTTCCTCCCGCAGAAGGCACTGCAGGGGAAAAACCACAGGGAGAGGGTAACTCAAATGGCTACCGTGACAGAATCTCAATCTTCTGAATGTGTATGAGTCGAGCTCCTGTGCTGGGCTCCTGTTCTACAACTGTGCCCACGATACCGACTCTCTTATTGACGTACTGATCGAGTTCAATTTCACCGCCGTCGAGGTAGTAGAGGAGTTTATTCCCCTTGAGCAATTTGTGTGTGGCCTCGACGTCCCTGTGTTTCCCCAGCGGAACTACCCAACCAACAGCCTGATATTTCACGTCAGGATTGCTGCTGCGGTGTCCCGTCCTTCTCAAAATGTCGTTTTCTTTGACCCGGACAAGTTCTCGCTTGGCTCGGGCTTCGTCTTGCTGTCGCTGAATCTCCACCAAACGGCGATGCAGCGGCACGAAATGTTCTTGGATCGTTTTCGAAAGATCGCGAACGATCTCTATTTCTCCAACATCTTCACTGGTGACTTCAATATTCTTCACCTCTTTGAGGATCTCACTAAAATTCCAGTCAACTGGATTCTTGAGGGTCTCGGTCCGAAAACTATCGAATAGACTCTTGAGCTTCGGAGAATCGAAGACCGGAATCGTGACAGTATTGGGCTCAGAACCCTCCTGGCGGGTATCCGGAGCATCCGGATCCGATCCTTCATCAGCATCGGTGGCACCAGGATTCTCGGTTGCGCCGCGGGAATCTTTCGCCACCGGGACACCAGTGATGCCCACTTGCCCTTTCAGGCTCTGATGTAAACTGGTGAGGTGAAGCGGATTCACCTGTTGATCTGTCCTTCGGATGTAATCGCCATGAATCCATGCGTGGGCATTGAGAGGTGCGAGCACTTCAACCCAGGACCCATCTCCGGAGACATTACCCGTCGGTACAAGTACTTGCCCAGACTCGGAAAGCCCGAGCGGGGCATGATTCGTTCCCGCCGTGGCGCGTAAACGCACACGACTCCCATTGACTCTGAAAAAGTTCCCTTCGGGAACCAGATAATCACTGTGCATCCATACCGGGCGGTCTGAAGGAACCGCCACTTCGATCCAGTCTCCCTGACCGCCGACCGAGATGAGGGAACTCCCATCTGGCAAGCGCAGGAAGGCATAATGATTGAGGGAAGGGCCGGTCCGAATATTGACCAGACTCCCCTTCACTTTTCCGACCCAGGGCTGAAGTGTCGGTTCACCACGTACGGGTGCATCCTGGCCAGCCACTGGATTTCCCAGCATGCTCGCGCAAGCGATGGCACCTATCGTGACCAACCACAGGAAACCCTTATGGAGACAGGGTATCACCTGTTCGAACAAAGCACGGTTCGCGAACCCATCGATCGCTTGTTCGACGTTTCGACAAGTCGTTTTTTGCATGGTGATCCTCCTTCCCCATTCTTCAGCACACTGACTACAGGCGGTCGACTTGAAAGACCACCGGGGCAACCCCCACCTACCGATTCTGGACCGAACCGGACTCTCGAAGGAATCCCGACCTGCTCGATAGCAGAGCAGGCAATAGTCGGGGGATCATAAAATGCCCCGAACAGCGTGTCAACTTCAGGGGCCAAGGACCGGCTGGACATGACCGATATCGAGTCCATCGATGTGAATGAACAGCAATTCGCCGTTGCTGCAACTGTCGCTGGCTGCCATGACCGGTCACTTGGCCCGTAGTCGCAAAAGTAACGCAAGACGCTGCCACTGACAGTCTGATAGTGGGCCGATCCGCTCGCGATGACCTCACGGCCTGCTCGATGGCGGCACGAATGGCTCCGGTATCGTCGTCCAGAAACCAGGCCCGGGCCTCCACCGCGTTCGATCAGCACCTCCCCAGCTCCCTGAGAGTAGTGCAGGGGCACTCTCAGGGCATCTCAGGGACAAGTCCTGCGCAGAAGCGGCTGATGATCGACACCGCTGCGGATGGCGATCCGCTGGCGCTATCGTTCAAAAAGAGCGAATTGCCAGCATCTGAGAGCCACTCCCCGAACCGGTCCCGGTCGTCATGAGCAAATTCCACATCTGCTGGATCCCCCGGGACGGATTCCGAGCCTGCTCAGATCATCCGGTATCGATTTGGACTGGAGAATCTCACTCGCTCTGCAGATCACAGAACTCGGCGCAGTACACAGGGGGAACACTGGGCAACGATCCTGTACACGGTTTCAGTTACCGATGCCGTACCTCTCGAGTTCTTCCGGATCAAAGACCATCCTTGTCGGATAGGCATCCCGGAAACGGACTCCAAGATGTGGACGAAGGCTCTGGATCTCACGCAATGCAGATCGAGCCTGATCCTGCTGGTCGAATGGTCCTACAAAGACGCTGAAGGTTCGTACCCCTCGAGAGTTACTGACACGAATACGCGCCGTCGAAAAAGACAATCCGGAATCAACATACTGGACCAGTTGATCGATCACCTGCGGATCTTTACTCAGGTGCTGTCCGATCATCACCGCCCAGAGTGTTTTCGGTAACGCCTCGACCAGCACGGGAATGACCGCCACCTCTTCAGCAACAACGCCTGCGTCAGAAACGTCGACGACCCCGTCTTGTTTCACGTTGCGGATCGCCGGTCTCGGCTCGGGTTCCGGATCCAACACTGGCCACAGAGGATCTTGCCGGACCATCTCTGTCCTTCCCTCGGGAACGGCAACCGAGAACTGCCTTCCGGAGATGAAAGCGACGGCGATGGCGACCAGTGCAGCGATAGAAAATACCAGGATCGTGAAAATTCGGATCTCGATGCGCTCGGAAAAGAATGAAACTCGAGGTGAGGAAGTTAGCGGGTAGGAACCGCCAGCCTCGGATGAAGCTCCACCGTGAATCGGTGGAAGCCGGCGAACCGATGGGATCTGCTTGGCACGATCGTCAAGAGCGACTTTTCGTCTCGTCCCCCCTGCTGACTCCGCTTGTGGATCTCCAGGAATCCGTGACTCCGTGGAACTTTCGGTCTGACTCTCTCTCGCATCCTGGTCGCCCGAACGGCCCTGCTCCTTGAGCAACTCGAACAGGCTCAATTCTTCTCGATGTCTCCCCACGGTACTTCCCCCTGTCCTACACGATCATCCTCCCCAGAGAATAGGTGAGCCCCATGAAGCGGTCAAGACGCCCGCGTTGCGCTGTCGGATCAGACACTTCATCATGATCGCTGGAAACACGGCCCGTAGCGGCTCCGTGGCGCGAGGAAGGATTCCGATGACCCACCTGGCTTCGATGTGGATCTGCTGGCTGTCGTTGTCCAGTATTCTGTGCGAACACGCACCGCTGATTGCGTTTGGCGCGGATGGGCAAGATACCGTCGAAGTCGAGACCATCGATGGTTCCATCCGCTGCGAAATTCCCGTGATCGGTGCCGAATCCTCAGAGATCAGCATCCTCGGGACCATATTCCCGCTGCGGGACATCCTGTCGATCAGGTTCCGCCCCGATGAGAGGGAAGCTCAGCCACGCGATCGGATCATCCTGAGGAATCACAGCCGCTGGACCGGCAAGTTGCTGCTGGATCCCCAGAGACCCACGGACACGGTGCAGTGGATCACACCCTCGCTCGAATCTCCGCTGACCATTTCGCTCGAGGATCTGGTGATGTTTGCCACTTCGATCGCACCAGCGGTACCGTTTCCGCAACCCGACCCCGATTCTGATCAGTTACTGACTCGAGAGGGAGCCATGCTGAGCGGTATCCTCGAGGATCTTCACCAGCGAGGAGTTCGGTTCGATGACCCATCGCTTGGATCGCTGGAGATCCCATGGAGCAAGGTGGTTGCTTTCCGGCTGGTAGACGTGCCCTCAGAGAATCCTGCCCCGCTGCAGGGGACCATTCCGATCCGGATTCGAACTGTCGATCAGAGTCAAATCCGGGCGCACCTCGTCCAGATCGATCAAGAGGCTGCCACTTTTTCTCGTTCGACCGGCCAACAGTGTCAGATCTCGCTCGATAGAATTATCGATATCCACTTCGAACTCGGTCGTGTCGTCGCGCTCGCACAGCGAGAGCCGATAGCGGTGAACGAAGGAGCACCCGCCACCACCTGGTTCCCCTGGACCTGGAAGAAGGATCGCAACGTGCTGGGCAATCCCCTGCAGATCGGCGGAATCACTTACGAGCACGGCCTCGGGGTGCATTCCAGATCGCTGTTGACCTACTCCATCGAAGAGGGAGATCAGTACCTGACCGGAATAGCAGGTATGGACATCAGCAGCCGGCCACCCGATGACCAGGAGGGAATCGGTTGTGCCGAGTTCCGGATCCTCATCGATGGTGATGAAAGATGGAGCGCCGGTGTGTTGTCGTGGAAGAGCCCAGCATCACCCTTCCGGATAGCGCTGGAGGGAGCCAAGAGTTTCACGCTCGTCGTCGACCTCGGCCCCGGTCACCACATCCTCGACCGGGCAAACTGGGCCCAGATCCGCGTCATCCGCAAGTAAGCAGCGGATCGCTGCCCCGATGCAACAGAACGCCGGTACCGGAGCAACCGGTACCGGCGTTCTGTTTCTGTAGCAAACCGATGGATCGCGTCAGTTTCCCGGATTGTCGGGGGTCAATATGTTATCGACCTTCATGTCCGTGTAGGTCCCGCCGGTAGATTCCGCCAGGCGCTTGAGCCACGTATTTGCTGACGCCAGACCGGGCATCTGCTGACCTCCCTGGGTGAACGGATGGAATCCGAAGCAGTGGATCTTGATCTTGCGGAACCGGTTCATCTCGAACACTTTCTCGAGGATCGGCTCGGTCGGGTCATTGACCTTTCCATCGACGGAAGGCAGACCATCGGACAGGAAAAAGATGGTATTGGTCCGGGCATCCTGGCCGAAGGCTTCCATCAGTGAATCCAGAGTATTGGTGTTGCCGTTGTGCTTGAGACCATCGACCCATTTGAGCGCAGACTTCTTGTTTCCGGAGCTGGCTGGAGTCGCATTTTTCTTGAACTTGCTGACGGTGGTATCGAATCGCACGCAGTTGAAAGCGGCGTCCTTGGACATCTTCTTGAGCACCTTGCGCAACTCGCGTTTGGCCATCTCCATGCGAGTCCAGAATCTCGCCAGTCGCTGTTGCTCCTGGGTCATCTGGCCGCCGCCAGAAGATCCTCCCCCATCGGAACCGTCTCCTCGGGCGAGTCCGGGAATATCATCCTTGTGGACATACCTCATCGAACCGGAGGTATCGATCACGAAGACGATGTTCTTCGACTCGACAGGGACGCCCCAGAACTCGGGATCATTTCCGCGTCGTTTTCGTTTGACACCGGTTTTCCCGGCGTGATTCTCCTCCATCGGATCAAACGAATCCTTGCGCGGCTCCCACCACAGATGCCATTCGTCGATCAGATCGAAATCCTGACCGGTGAGTTCCCACAATGCATCGCGAACATGGTGATAGAGCACGTCCTTGCGCTTTTTGACCAGTTTCTCGAGCAAGGTGATCAACGGTTCCACTCCGATGGCACTCTGGCTCTTTCTCAGCGCTTCTACGGCGGCTCCCTGGACGAAAGCAGACTTATCCTCGAGCATCTTCGACAGTAGAAGCAGAAAATCGTCATTCTGATCGCCACGCAGACGGTCGAGTTGCGTCTGGAGTCTGTCGCGCTGTTGCTTCATCCGGTCCGGAATCGACGGATCCGCACCGGGAGGAAGCCCATCTTGCTCGATCTCGACCAGACGTCTGTTGATTTTCAGGATCTCGTCGTTGAGTTCACCACGCTTCCTGGTCGGGAAGGCCAGGATGTCGGATAGATACACCCTTTCGCGAAAGTCACTCTTGTTGTCGATCTTGTCGTAACGCTCCGTGAGGTATTCGAGGATTCCATCCATGCGAGAAAGTTCTTCGCAGATCACCGCGTAGACCGCCGGGATGATGGCTTCCTTGTAGCCCATGTCATAGAGCGTCTCCAGCGCGTCTTCGGTACCGTAGGCGGAGATCTGGCGGACGATGTTGATCGCATTGTCCGATTGCTGACCCCGCACTGCTTTCGAAAAACTCTTGGCCAGTTTTTTGATCTCCTTGGAATCGAAACCCGATGCGTTGGGTTCCGCAAGAATCTGCGGACCGACAAGGATGACACCAAAGATGGCGACAAGAGAAATGGCGAGCAGGATCCTGGATCGCTGCAAGTGACTGGTCATCGTTCCTCCATCTGTTCGCGGAGCCGGATCGCGGCAAACCTGATCCCGCCAATTCTGGTCCAGAGAGACCTTTTTCACGATCCTACCGATCGGGGACCAACAGGGCGAAAATGCCCCTACAAGGTATCATGAGCCACTCTCGGGCACCATCAGGATCAATCCGGGGCGAAATTTAGTGCCGATGGTGACGGATCGAGCCGATTTGCTTATCTTGGACAGCGGAGGAAATGATGACCCAGCCCCAAAGCGATAACGATCGCCAGTATCACATCGGCCTCGGTCGCGGAGATGTCGCCTCGAAGATCCTCTTCGCAGGTGATCCCGAGCGTATCCGCCGAGCTTCCCAGCGGCTCGATAAGGTCGATGGTGAATGGACCTGCAGGGAATTCCTGACCGTCACCGGCCGATGGAGCGGTCACCGGGTCTCGCTGATGGCGACCGGAATCGGAGCGGCCAACATCGAGATCGCGATGATTGAACTATCCGCCATCGTCGAGGATCCCGTGATCATTCGCGCTGGTTCCTGCGGTGGAATCGATCCGGCCATCGAGCTGGGAGACCTCGTCGTCAGTTGGGCTGCAGTCAGGATGGAGAACACTTCCACAACCTTCGTGCCGGAAGGCTATCCTGCAGTTGCCCACCCCGATGTCATCCAGGCTTTACTCGCCTCGGCGGAAAAAAAAGACTTCCCTGTGCATCTGGGTATCACAGCCACGGCGCCTGGCTTCTATGGCGCACAGGGTCGGGAGGTCCAAGGGTTTCCCGCCAGAAACCCGCAGGTCATCGAGGAACTGGCCCGCATCGGCGTTTCCAACATGGAGATGGAAGCCTCGACGCTGTTCACACTCGCCTCACTGAGAGGCTGGCGCGCGGGATGCGTTTGTACCGTCTTTGGCCGTCGCCAACATGATCAGTTCGTGCCCCATGATGACAAGCCAGCGCTCGAGGACGCTTGCGTCGATGTGGCTCTCGATGCCCTGGTCGAGATTCCAGAGCGCTAGTCGATCGATTCGATGGCTGCCCGGACAATCTGCAGCATCCTCTTTTGCGATTTCTTGCCTACATCGAGCACTTCCTGGTGATTGAGTTTTTTTCCGGAAATACCGGCGGCGAGGTTGGTCACCAGGGAAAATCCGAGCACCTTCATGCCGGCGTCCCTGGCCGCCAGAGCCTCCAGTACCGTCGACATACCCACCAGATCCGCTCCAAGTTTCCTCAGCATGACGATCTCCGTTGGAGTCTCGTAGGTCGGTCCTGTCAACGCTGCATAGGTTCCTTCTGGTAACGAATCGGTGCCGGACATCTGGTAACGCGTGCGAGTCCGATCGAGCCATGCAGAGTCGTAGATGGACAAACGATCCGATTCGACGTGATGCTCGAGCCTGGCCATCATCGCCGGGACTCCCTGAAGTTGGAGATGATCGCTGATGGCAACCACCATGCCGGGTGCGAATCCTGCGCGGATTCCACCGGCTGCGTTGGTCAATAACAGTGAAGAAGTGCCGAGTCCAGCGAGGATCCGCACCCCCATCGTCACCTCCTCGGCAGTGTATCCCTCGTAGAGATGGACTCGTCCCCCCACAACGAGGATCTTCTTTTCTCCGAATCGATAGCGAATCCAGTAGCCGCCATGACCCTCCACTGTCGGTTCGGCAAGCGCTGGAATTTCGCTAACACAGACCCGATCCTGTTCGTGAAAATCGTCATCGAGAAGTTCGATACCAGAGCCGAGGACAACTCCTACATCGGGAGCCGCTGATCCCCAGCGCTCCTGGAGCCAGGCTATCGCCTCTGGCTGAAGGGGGGGGTCATTCACGGCAACAACATACCGGCAACGCAACCGGTCATCAGTGCTGCGACCGTCCCACCGAGCAATGCCCGCATACCCAGCGCCGACAGCCGCGGTCTCAACTCAGGCTCCAGCGATGAGATTCCACCGATCTGGATCGCCACGCTGGCGAAGTTAGCAAAACCACAAAGAGCATAGGTTGTCAGAGCTTTCGAGCGTTCCGAAATCGGCTCGGCAAGATCAGCAAGCGCCGAAAAAGCGACGAACTCGTTGAGTACTGTTTTCATACCGATGAGGGATGCCACCGTCGAAACGTCCTTGATATCGACTCCCAGTAACCAGGCAAAGGGATAGAAGATCCAGCCCAGAAGATCGGTCAGATTGAACCAGGGAGAATCGACCAGAGAGACTTCAGCGCTTCCGAATGCCGTGTGACCGATGGCCATCGCCCAGTAGGAGATATGCTGGGTGACCCACTCGAAAGTGGCGTTGAGTAGCGCCACCAGAGCGACGAAGGCAATTAACATGGCAATCACGTTGAGGGCCAGAATCAGCCCCTCACTGGTGCCACGGCAGGCGGCATCGAGAAGATTCGAATCGGTGCGGTGGATCTCCAGTTTCGCAGCACTCGGGTCTCCGACCTCTTTCTTCTCGGGGTTGAGTAGTTTTGCGGCCACGAGAGCAGCCGGAGCCGACATGAAACTGGCCGCCAGCAAATGACCAGCATCGATTCCCATGCCGACATAAGCAGCAAAAACACTTCCTGCGACCGTCGCCATCCCACCCGTCATCAATGCCATCACTTCCGAATCCGTCATCGTTTTCAGGTAAGGCCGAATCACCAGTGGAGCTTCCGTCTGACCGGCAAAGATATTTGCTGCGACAGCCAGGGATTCAGGGCCGCTGGTCTTCATCGTAAACTGCATCACGCGTGCGATGGCCCACACCACAATTTGGAGAACACCGATGTGATAGAAGATGGCCATCAAGGCCGAAACAAAGATGATGGTACCGATGAGAACGATCCAGAGCTGGAATCCTGCACCATCGACAGCCCCTGTAGCCAACCCACCGAAGATGAAACTGGTTCCAGCCTGAGAGTAGTCGAGGATCCCCTGGAAGACATGTTTGGCACCAGAAGTGAAACTCAGACCGGCAGCAGTACGTAACACCCACCAGGCCAGCAGTAACTGCAATCCGACGCCCCACAAGATGGTTCGCCAGCGTATTTCCTTGCGAGAACTCGAGAGGAACCAGCAAAGACCGATGAGAACCAACAAACCGAGCAAACTGCGGCTGCGAGTAATCGACGAAGCGGTGGATTTGCCACTGGCAGATTCGACCTCGGCAGATTGGGCATATACCAGCCCTGAAATGGCAGCGAGGATCCGCTGATCGGAATCGGCCATCTGCAGTGATTGCTCCGTTGCATCCAGAACCGAGACCCCGCCATCTTCCTGGGGAGCTGCAGCCAGCAAATCCCACTCGTCTCCACCGGCTGCCAGGTAGCTGTTGGTCGCGATCCGGATCTCCTGTTGATCGGCAATGGGAGCGCCGCCGAGGCGGATCTCCCCCACCTCGATGTTGCCCTCATCCGCAGAGGTAACCTCCACCTGGACCCCATGAAAATCGAGGCCTCGACCTTCAGAAGAGAGTGATTTCTTGATCACTTGTCTCAACTGCTTGCCGGTCAGGGTCACCACTGTGACGCGGTTGCCGAAGGGAGAAATCTCGAAAAGATCCCGGTACAAGACATCTCCGGCAGGAAGACCGTCGCGAATCCCTCCGTGATTGTGGAAGGAAGCCGATACACCGGTGGCATTCGCCATCGATTCACAGATCCAGCGGCCAAGTGGAGTAGAAACTGCGCCATCCTGCGTGTGTCCGGAAGGTTTCAGTGCCACCGGTGATTGCCCGACCTTGCGATCCATCTTTTTCCCGACCCGCAACTCGACTGCGCTGATCAACTGCCCGAGCACTGGATCTGCGGCTTTTTCCACTGCCTCAACAACGATCACACTGGATGAAACATGCAGTCCATCGCCACCCCGGGTGAACTCGATTCTGCCGATATGCCGGGTCTTGGCTCCAACCTGCGCGACCACGGTTTTATTGGTGGGATCGACCCAGGGAGGATCGACCAGCGTGTGAGAATGGCCACCGACGATCAGATCGATGCCGGAGACTTCACTGGCGAGTTGCCGTTCATGCTCGACACCGCTGTGCGAGAGGACCACGATCAGATCCGCTCCGGCCTTTCGTAATCGATCCCTGGCCGCCTCGACCACCGGGGCCAGAGGAGCCACCACCAGATTATTGCCCACCTTCGGGTCGATGATGTTGGGGGCATCGGGAGTCAGGATTCCAATCAATCCGACTCGAAAACCACCTCTCTCGATGATGTGATCCCTGTGAACCGCCTCCTTCAGCAAACCACCAGAGTAGGTGATATTCGAGGCCACGATGGGAATCCGGGTCGAATGGATCAGACCGAGAAGATTGTCGATCCCGTAGTCAAAATCATGATTCCCGATGGTCGAGGCATCGAATCCGAGAGCCTCCATCGCACGCATGACATTGAGACCTCCGCGGTCGGCACCTTCCGGAGTGCCCTGAAACCAGTCTCCTGCATCGAGAAGAAGAAGATGATCCGCCCCGACCTCTTGGCGCACCGCGGAGACGATCTTCTCAATTCCGGCCATGCCCCCGCTGGAACCGGAACTGCCCCTGCGCGGCAGTAACTGGCCATGCATGTCGTTGACATGAAGAATGACGAGACGATCTTCCGCCGCCCCTGTAGTCGAGATACCCATGAGGAGGACACAGACGAGCAGGGTGAGGATCGTTCTGGAGATCATATCGCTCAACTTCCCGAGAGGATTCGCCGTGCGAGAGGATAACGGATCTTTATCCCCCAAGACAGCAGCAGCGCTTGCCTTCCGGGGGGCGGAGAATGCATCCTGCTGCCACAGAAACGAGAGCGCCAATGAACATACCGGATCTACCGCAGGGGATCTTTCGCACCTACGACATCCGCGGAATCGTTGGCGAAGACCTTTCCGAGCAGATCGTCGAGCAGATCGGTCTTGGCCTCGGAGTCCATCTTCAGTCTGAAGGGGCCCGTTCCATCGCCGTTGGACACGACATCCGTTCTTCCAGCGCTCCTTTTGCCCGCAGTGTTCGTGTTGGCATTCAGAAGTCAGGACTCGATGTCATCGAGGTAGGTGAAGTTCCAACTCCCCTTCTTTACTGGGCAGTCGAGCATCTGGGTGCCGATGGCGGCGTGATGATCACCGGCAGCCATAACCCCGTCGAGTACAACGGACTCAAGATCACTCGTGGACTGATGCCGATCTGGGGCGACGAACTTCAAACACTTCGCCGGACTGCAATGACGGCACAGGAATCAGAATCACCAGGT
>CAWLAN010000013.1:0-29815 GCA_963854815.1 Planctomycetes bacterium UBA1146 | reverse complement strand
TCCGGATCGCAAAATAGTTCCTCGGGATAACCCGCTTTCATACGGGCGTCGATGACGATGGGAGGATGATGGGCGACGTGATTTCGGACCACCTCGCTGTTCCTGGAATGGATGTCTGCGGCCGGCTCGAAACGGGTGAAGGTAGTCCATAGGAAGCGTGTGACGGACCGTGTCGCCGAGGCCGCATCGTCGAGCAGGACCACCAGTGGCCAGGGCTCGAGCGAGGACTCCTCGAGCAGTCGATCGGCGGCATCCGGTTGTGCCTCATGGGCCGGGCCCTCCACCACCAGGCAGCCGCGGCAGAACACCTCTGCACGGTCGAAGCCTAATGGTAGTTTCCCCACGAACTCATCGGGTAGATCCCGGATCGCCTCACCCAGTCCCAGTAGAAAACCCTTTGATCCCTCGTTCACCAGCGGCCCCGTGTAATCGAGGGTGTCCATACTGGTGCATGAGATGACGTGCAGATCTGTGGTGAAATTTGCTCGAGCCAGGACATATTCGAGAGTCGCCCGGAAATCTCTCAGATCCACATCTCCGTCGGTCAGGAGCAGGAACTTGGTGAGAGAAAGTTGACCCTCTCCGAGGATCCGGAAAGCGGAGACCATCGCCTCGCGAGAATACCGATCTCTGATCACAGCCGCTGCCAGCGAGTGGTATCCGGTCTCTCCGTACGACCACAGTTGTTTGACCGTCGGCATCACCAGCGGAAAGAGCGGAGAGAGCAACTGCTGGAGAAAATCCCCCAGATAGAAATCTTCCTGGCGCGGTTTCCCCACCACCGTGGCAGGGAAGATGGCATCGTGTCGATGAGAGATGCTCGAGATCTTCATCACCGGATAGTCGTGCTGCAGGGAGTAGTAGCCGTAGTGGTCTCCGAAGGGCCCTTCGGGCCAGCGCTCTCCGGGCAACGCGGTGCCCTGGATGGCGAACTCACACTCAGCGACGACCGGATGCGCCATTGCACCACTGCGGGCCATCTTGAGCGGTTCCCCCTGGAGCAAGGAGGCCAGCAGCAGTTCTCCCACATTCTCCGGAAGTGGTGCCACCGCACTGGCGATCAACGCGGGCGAACCTCCGAGCAGGCAGGTCACGGGAAACTCCTTGCCGATCCTTTCCGCCTCCCACAGGTGATACCCCGAACCCTTGTGAATCTGGAAGTGGAGCCCGAGATGGTCTGGGTCGTGTTTCTGCAGGCGATAGATGCCGAGATTGTGACGATGATCTCGCGGATGTTCGGTGTAGGTCAGTGGCAAGGTGATGAAAGGTCCCCCATCTCCTGACCAACTGGTAGTGATCGGCAAATCATCGAGGGTCATTCGTGGATCCTGAACCTCCAGTACCGGTCCATGGGATCGAGTTTTCAAACCGACACGCAGCAGGGTTTTCGCCACATCCCGAGCACCCCAGAACTTGGCGAGTGTCGGCGGCATCATCGTTTCTGCGAGATGAACCAGACGCTCGAGGAATTGCTGTCCGTGATCACCGAAACCGATTTGTACCCGGCGTTGGGCACCGAAAAGGTTGGTCACCAGCGGAAAACGAGATCCGATCGGATTACGAAAGAGAAGCGCCGGACCATCGGCAGCGATGACCCTACGGTGGATCTCTGCGACCTCCAGATGGGGATCGACAGGAACATCGATCTCGACGAGATCGTCGGAGGATCGAAGATCCTCGAGATATCCACCCAGGTTGCGTTGCATCGGAGGCTCCTGGCCATACCACGACGGCCTGAGTGCGATGCTGCGTTAGCCTCGCTCGTGTGTCCAGTGCTTCAGGCAACGTCCTCGTCAGGAAAGATGGGGATCCCCTCGACGCACTGAACCCGAACATCGGGACCTTCGACCAGTTGATACTCCACCCTGCACCTACCGAGCAGATCGCCGCGGAATCGCTCCGTCAGGGCTGCGACGAGCGATTCCGGAACCACCCTGGCCTCCCGGCCGATATCGATCTGAATACGCGTGACACGCCTCAGCCCCCCCATCAGAGCAGCACTGCGAGTAGAATCGAGTATCTGGCCAAGCAGGGACACCTGAACACTCCTTTGCTACCCTCGAGGAGTCCATTCCTCGCTCCACTGGATCGACGCCTGAGGATGTCTTCGGATCTATCGCGGCACAGATGAAGGATTATTTTTCAAGATCCTGATGTTGCCGGAATTGGAGCCGCCGAGGAGATCACCCTTGGCCCGGGGCGAGATCCAATAAATGGGCACTTCTGGGACGATTATCCTGCACCCAGCGCCAGCGCGATCCAGCTGCGCACACCGATCGGCATCGCAGCATCATCGACCTGGAATCGGGGATGATGGCAGAAATGGACAATTCCTTGCGATTCATCGCGGTTCCCGAGGAACAGGAAGGCAGCGGAAATCTTCTGACCATAATAGGCGAAATCCTCTCCCCCGAGCACCGGGGTGCCCTGATCGGAAAGCGGGACCTCGACCGAGATGGACCGGCGAGCCTCCTGACAGGCATCCGGATCGTTGAAGGTCACCGGATACCCTTCGGTGATCTCCACATCCACGCGACATCCATGTGCCTTGGCAACGCCCTCGGCGATGTCCGTCAGACGTTGTCTGGCCGCATCTCCCACCTGCTTGTCGAAGGAGCGGATCGTACCGCGCAACTCGACCTTCTCGGGGATGACGTTGTCGGCACTACCGCCGTGGAACTGCGTGAATGTAACCACACAGGATTGCATCGGATCGATGTTACGTGAGACGATGTGCTGAGCCGATGAGATGATCTCGCTGCCACACAAGATCGGATCGATGCAAACATGCGGAGTGGCCGCATGCCCCCCCCGTCCGGTGATCGCGACGCAAAAGGTATCTGGTTGCGCCATCGTCGGACCCTCGACGATAGCGATCTTGCCGGTATCGAAGGCGGGCCAGACATGCATCCCGAAGATCCTGTCGACCCCTTCCAGGCAGCCATCGGCGATCATCGCGGGAGCACCGCCGGGCAATGCCTCCTCGTTGGGCTGGAAGATGAAGCGAATCGAACAGCCAAGGCGATCACGGATCCCCGCAAGTGCGCAGGCGGCCCCGACAAGCATCGAGGAATGAGCATCATGACCACACATATGAGCAGCACCGGGAATGGTGCTTCGATGGGGAAGATCGGTCTCCTCGTTCATCGGCAACGCATCCATGTCGGCACGGAACGCGACGCAGCGAGTCGCTCCTGGAACCTCGATGTCCCCGACCACGCCGGTTTTTCCAATCTGCTCACGCGTGTCGATTCCGGCTGCCTTCAACTGCTCGGCGATGAGGCCGGCGGTACGGACGGTATCAAAACCGATCTCGGGGTGGCTATGGATGTCGCGCTGGAGAGTAATGACCTGCTCCATCACGCCACCGGCGAGTTCCTGAACATCGACTTGCTTGATGGTGGCCATCAAACCTCCTCTATTGTGTTGCTTCAGATCAGATTCTGGACCATCCATCGGTTCCAGGAAAGCGCTCGCGTTGCCGACATCGGGTCATTCGGCTACCCTCGACGCTCCGACCGCCGCTGTGGTTGGATCTGGAGGACACCATGGCAGAAAAACTGACGAGCCAGAGTGTGGATTTTCCACGTTGGTACCAGGAAGTAGTACAGCGAGCTCAACTCGCCGAGAACTCACCTGTTCGCGGTTCGATGATCATCAGGCCCTACGGGTACGCTCTGTGGGAACAGATGCAGTCGGTACTCGACGGCAAGTTCAAGGAGACCGGCCACTCCAACGCATACTTTCCACTGTTGATTCCAGAAAGTTTCCTGCGCAAGGAAGCGGAACACATCGAGGGTTTCTCTCCGGAACTGGCGGTCGTCACCCACGCCGGCGGAAAAAAACTGGAAGAGCCCTACGTCATTCGACCCACCTCGGAGACGATCATCTGGGACGCCTTCAGCAACTGGATCCAGTCCTACCGAGATCTGCCGCTACTGATCAACCAGTGGGCTAACGTGGTGCGCTGGGAGATGCGTCCGCGCCTGTTTCTACGCACCACCGAGTTCCTGTGGCAAGAAGGCCACACCGCACACGCCACTGCCGAAGAAGCCCACGAGGAGACGATCCGGATGCTGGGGGTGTATGCACAATTCGCCGAGGAGTACATGGCGATACCAGTGATCCAGGGAGTGAAGACGGAGCGCGAGAAGTTCGCCGGCGCGGTGAAGACCTATTCCATCGAGGCGATGATGGGCGATGGCAAGGCACTCCAGGCCGGCACCAGTCACGATCTCGGCCAGAACTTTGCGAAGGCCTTCGACGTCAAGTACCAGAGCGCCGAGGGGACCGAGGAATATGTCTGGGCCACCTCGTGGGGAGTCTCGACCCGGCTGGTAGGGGCACTGGTGATGGCGCACGGAGATGACCAGGGGCTGGTGCTGCCACCACGACTCGCTCCGATCCAGACGGTGATCGTGCCGATCTACAAGGGAGAGGAACAGCGCCGCGTCGTTCTCGAAGCCTGCGGCCGCATGGAGGAGGCGCTCAAGGACTCCGGCGCCAGAACCCATCTCGACGACCGCGATCAGTTCCGTCCCGGCTACAAGTTCAATGAGTGGGAACTGAAGGGAGTCCCGGTGCGCATCGAGGTGGGTCCGCGCGATCTGGAGAAGGGTGAGGTGGTGCTCGCCTTCCGCCACAACGGCGAGAAGAAGTCGCTGCCGGTCGAGCAGGTCACCGCCCAGGTGATGAGCGTGCTCGAAGAAGCACAGAAGGGTCTGTTCGAGAAGGCGCTGGCCTCGCGCGAAGATCGAACCTACACCGTCGACAGCTATGACGAGTTCAAAGAGCGCATCGATGGAGGCGGTTTCTTCCTCTGTCACTGGGATGGAACCACCGAAACGGAGGAGAAGATCCAGAACGAAACGAAAGCGACGATCCGCAATATTCCCCTGGAAGCCCCGGACGATCCCGGTCAGTGCATGGTTACCGGGAATCCCAGTGCGCGTCGGGTCATCATCTCGAAGGGCTACTGATGGTCTGGCCCCTGCTGGTCCTGACACTGGTGTCGACGGAGGTTCAACCGATGAACAACCTGCAAGATCCTGCAGCTGCGAGCTACTCGATCTCTCTCGGTGAGGCAGCGCAGCATCGTGTTCTCGTCGAAGCCAGATTCCCGGCCCCGGCCAGCGGTAAACTGGAACTGTGGATGCCGGTCTGGACACCTGGTTCCTACAAGATCCGCGACTACGCCCGACACATCGAGGAGATCACCGCCAGCGACGAGACGGGTACGGTTCTCAAGGTGGAGCGCCCCTCGAAGAATACCTGGCAGATCGAATCAACCTCCGGTGAAGCGGTAGTTGTACGGTATCGTCTCTATGCCCGGTTGCTGACGGTGCGCACTAACTTCGTCGAGGCAGGTTCCGGATTTCTCAATGGAGCGGCGACTTTCCTGCTGCCACGATCAAGCGAGGGACCCTTTGACATCACCATCGAATTGCCCGAAACGATGGCCAGCGTGGTCACCACACTGCCAGAGTCAGGACCCAATCGATGGCGTGCGCGGAATATCGATCAGTTGTGTGACTCTCCGATCATCTTCGGTTCTCCTCGAGTCCAGAAATTCGAGATCGAATCGATTCCCCATCATCTGGTGAACCTGGGAGGAGAGGATCTCTGGGATGATGAGGAATGTGCTAATGCTGTGCGCCTCATCGCCTCCGAGTTGGCCAGTTTCTGGGGCCAGATCCCCTACGATGAATACCGCTACCTCAACGTCATCGCAGAAGGTGGAGGCGGGCTCGAGCACAAAAACTGTACCTTGATGCTCACCGGACGATGGAGCTGGGGAGACAAGGACCGACGTAAAGGCTGGTACGGTCTCGTCAGTCATGAACACTTCCATGCCTGGAACGGTAAACGTCTGCGCCCTGAAGCACTGGGCCCCTTCGACTACGAGCAGGAGGTGTTCACTCCCGATCTCTGGTTCGTCGAAGGATTCACGAGTTACTACGACAATCTCATCATCGCCCGGGCTGGGCTGATCGATCAGAAGGAATATCTCAAACGGCTCGGCAAGCAGATCTCCGCTATCCAGCAGACCCCCGGCCGCCTGGTCTTGCCTCTTTCACGAGCCAGCACTGATGCCTGGATCCGCCACTACCAGCGCGATGAAAACTCCGTCAATAGCCAGATCTCCTACTACACCAAGGGTGCCGTGGTCGCCTGGCTCCTGGATGCGAAGATACGCGCTGCCAGCGATCATCACAGAACCCTCGACGATGCGATGCGACTGGCTTATCGCAGGTATTCCGGTGAGCGGGGTTATTCTCATGAGGAGTTGCTCTCCATCTTCGAGGAGGTAGCCGCAACTGATCTCTCCGATTGGTTCGAACGCTTCATCGACGGTACCGACGAACTGGAGTACGAAGATGCTCTGGAGGTCTTCGGCTTACACTTTCAGCCGGAGGAAGAGGATGAAGATGACGAGGAGGAGGAAGAGGATGAAGATGACGAGGAGGAGGAAGAAGAAGAAGAACCGGTGCCCGGCTGGCTCGGC
This sequence comes from Planctomycetes bacterium UBA1146, assembly GCA_963854815.1. GTDB lineage: Bacteria > Planctomycetota > UBA8108 > UBA1146 > UBA1146 > UBA1146. Next base: position 23,310 of record CAWLAN010000013.1, on the reverse strand, counting down.
ATCGACGCCAGTGAATCGGACGGACGATGGGTGGTCACTCGAGTGCGCCGAGGTACACCCGCCTACGATGGTGGTCTCAATACCGAAGACGAAATCATCGCACTCAATAAATACCGCACCTCGTCCGGAAACTGGAAGACGATTTGCCTCCAGCATCCCCCCGGGACCGAGGCCGAGTTGCTGGTCTGCCGCCGCGGAGTTCTGATCCGACTCGACATCGTCTTCGGCAAGAAACCGGATCTGAAGTGGAAGATCCAGGTCCATCCAGAAGCCACCGATGAACAGGCCAACCGGCGTGCTTTGTGGCTCGGTCGTGCCGGAGTCGAGGGGCGTGAGAAGGAACCAGATGAGGCTCGCAAGGAAGAACCCGAAGAGCCGAAAAAGGACTGAAAACCGCTCCTGAGACGCTCGCGAACGTCACCTGGCTTGCTGGCGCCAGGAACCGATTGGCCGATCCCACGACGACATCTTATTCTCAAGATGAGGAGGATCCGGGCACTAGATCCGCCCGCTTTCCCGCACAGCCTCAGGAGGACCCAGTGACTTCAGTGATCGAAAGTTTCTCCCAGCGTCGAGAATTCGTCCGACTCCATACCGAGATCCCCGTCCGTTACAAGTTCCTCTCCAAGGAAGTGGAGATCCCTGAGGATTCTGTCTTCGAGGGCTCTACCTCGCAAATCGGTGGCGGAGGTTTGATGCTCCACGGCCGAATCCCCAGCTTCAACTGGATCCCGGCCCTTCTGATGGGCAAGATTCACCTGGGAGTGAACCTGCTGCTGCCCTCCCTCGATCAGGCGATCAAGGGTTTGTGTCAGGTCTCCTGGATCGAAGAGATCCCCGAGAACCGTGACCGCTGTAGCGTCGGACTTCGATTCATCGATATCGCGAAGGAAGATCAGGACCAGGTGATGAAGTACCTGATCCGATCTCAGGTACGCCGCTAACGAAAATGTGCGGCGCACCCGGAAAGGTGACGCCGGCATGCCTGCCCTCCCGACGATGTTCATGGCAGTTTTGCTGTGGTACGTCGTACCGGAGTTTGGATTCACCAGTAAATCGTGGCTCGGGGAGATCTTCCCTGCAGACGGTCTCCTCATTCCCAGCCTCGCCCTGCTTCTGGCTCCAGCTGTGGCGACCGCCTCTTCGCTGCTACTCTCGGCGCACAAGCAAGGTCTCGAGTTGTCACGACGCCTGAATATGGCTCACAACAGTGGCATGATCGCCGCAGTGGTCTTGTGGCTCGCGATCCTCACCTTCGGTAACTGGTTCAACCTGACCCGTTCGAGGATTCCCTCGGATTGGCCGGGGATGGCCACACTGGTGGCGTTCCTGCCGTTCGTTATCGGCATCGGGTTGACCACCATTCCGATCTCCTGGTCGGCGAGAAGACGTACAGCAGCCACCGTGACGAGGGACATCTGGGACCAGTGTCGACCAAACCTGCTGCTGCTGGTACCGCTGACGCTCCTGAGTGGTAGCGAGGATTGGTTGCTGCTCCACCCCGATCGAATCGCCGAATTCTCGGGACCATTCTGGCTACTGCTGCTGGGGCTCTACCTGGTCATCATGATCCTGGGACTTCCTCTGTTGTTGAACCTCATGCTCTCCTCACGTCCGATTCCTGCAGGTGCCTTGCGCGAGAAACTGCTGGATCTGGCGCATCGAGGCCAGATTCGATGTGGCATACCACGGATATGGAACACCGGGTCACGCCCTATCCTCAATGCCATGATCACCGGATTGCTCCCCTTCCAGCGCAGAATCTACATCACCGACCTACTACTACAGGTGTCATCCAGCGATGAACTCGAAGCGGTCTTCGCTCACGAACTGACTCACGCTCGTCAAAGACACATGTGGATCTATCTTCTCACAGCAATCGGATTCATCTTCTGCTGGCTGCTGTTCGAAAGTGAAGATCCGACCGTCACCGATATGCTGGCGATGGGGATCATCGCCATCACCTTCTGGATCTTCTTTGGCAGGCTGTCTCGACAACTGGAGCATCAGGCTGACATCGGTAGCGACGAGTTGACCAGACAACCAGGTGCCATCGCCGGGGCACTGGCACACATCGCCATGCTCGGAAGTGGACTGAAACAACGAGGAGGCTGGCGACACCCGGCGATTCTCGAGAGAATCCGGGTTCTTCATAGGTACCGGGAAGATGCTCTTTTTCGCTCTCAATTCCGTCGCCACAGCCACCGTCTGACGCTTCTGGTTGTCGCCCTGGTGGCCTTTGCTGGCCTCGCACTGCTGATCGAGAACTCGAATGAGCCCTCGAACCCACCATGGCAGCAGAAGTTCAACCACGGACTGTCTTTTCTCGAGGCAGTCGATGAACTCCGATCCAGACCCGGAGCGGACTCCAGCCGAGCGGATGAACTGCTGATTGGATCGCAGAAGTGGCTCAGTGAGGGAATCCGGGAACTGGTGCAACTGGATGCCAGGCACCCATCGCTTGTAGAAGCCTACGAGACACTGGCGATGATATATGACCAACTCGATCAGCGATGGAATGCCACGGCATGCAGAATCCTGGCGACATCCGCCCGTCGCACCACATCAGGGACAAGATGACAACGGTCTGTTGGTTTTCCCCGGGAGCCCGAATCGAATTCTGTGGCAAGGACGCCGCTCTTTGGTCAGTTCTGACAGATATGGAAAGTGCCCTGATTCATCGCAGCGAGGGTCTGCATGAAGTCGATCCCCTCGGTTTCGGTTCCGATGAAGATGGTATGGATGGGCACCATCTGCCAGTTGGCCATGGTGATCTCGGTGAGCGCCTGAGTAGATGTATCGATACCGTCGCAGTAAGGCGCACCGTCACTCAAGATGAGGACCTGACGGTGCTGCTTGCTCGACAGGTTACAGATCTGCAGGGTCTGGATCGCCGCAGGAGCAAGACAGGTCCAACCTTCAGCTTGAAGTGAATTGACCCAGGTGAGCGCAGCCGTCTTCTCCGGCAACCGTGCTGGACGCGGAGTCGGTGACCAGACCACCGTATTGGAACTGAAGGCCACCAGACTGAACTCAGCCGCCGGACTCAGAGACAATATTGCGCCAGCCATTTCTTGTTTGAGATCTTCCATCGCGCCACCCCAGTCCATCGATCCGGACTTATCGAGGCACCAGAAGAAAGCATCTCCCTCGTAGTCCTGGCCGTAGAAGATGATGGTCTCGGGAGCGTCTTCATCGTCGTCATCGCCGCCGCCACCTCCGGAGGGCATATCCAGAGGTCTGCGAACTTCTTGCTCCTGGGAAGAAGCAAGGACCCACACGGTTGAAGACCAGATCAAGGGGAATAGAACCACAGCAATCCACAAGAACTTGCTTCCGAACAGACGGGATGAAAAGCCGCGGCAAGAACTGAAATCGGATTGATCATTCGACGGCACGGTCCGTCTCCTTTCGAAGGGACGTCGAGACCCGTGTCCAACCGGCAGGGAAGACTCGCGGGCTCGTGCCGGTTTCCTTGCATTGGAAAGAAACCGTCTTGTCTGTGCGAAAGAGGAGGACCGGTGTGTCATGCCGGTATACAAGCCTCACCTATTGTTGTGCTTCTGGCCGCTGATGGGGGCTCGATTTCGACCATTAGCGGGCACGTGAATTGCGGTGGGTCAGGAGACGAGGGGAGAACGGTTTTCTCCGATGAGAGCCACCCGGAACCAATTACCGGAGTGGTTCTACAGCAAGGAAGCCTGGCGTAGATTTCGCATCAACTCATCGAGACCGGAGCGATCGGGCAGTCCATCGATGGCGCCTTCGGCAGCCGCCACGAGAGCTCCCATGGCACAAGCAGTGAGCAACTTATCCTCGAGATCCGCTCCCCGGAGACTGGCATCGATCCAGCCGGCAGCAAAAGCATCTCCACAGCCTGTGCCATCGATCTCTACCACCTCCGGCGCGCCGATCTGGCCGCAACCCTGTGGATCCTCCCACAGCGCCCCGCGTTCACCACAGGTCACCACAACGGTCTGGGCCCCCATCGCTTTCAACTGTCGTGCAGCCTGGCGGGAATCATCGGTGCCAGTCAGACGCCTCGCCTCGTCATCGTTGGGTAGAAAAACATCGACGAGAGGAAGCAATCTCTCCAGATCGGGGAGTAAATCCTCTCCGGGAATCACGATGACATCGAGGACGGTAGTCGCTCCTGCTTTTCTGGCACTTTGAAGAATTGACTCTACATCCTCGACGCTAGGCCTATTCGCCAGGCCATAGCCGTGAAAGGAAACCACCGCGGCCGCTTCTAGTTGATCGATTTCGAATCGCTCGGGCCACGCTTCATCATTGGCTCCGGTAGCAGATATGAATCGTCGGTCCTGCCCATCGACATTGATGACGAAACTCACCCCGGTGGGGATTCCGGACTCGACACAGAGGTTGCGCAGATCGACCCCTTCTTTGGAAAGCTCTCGACGAAGGAAATTTCCCAGATCGTCATCACCGACAGCCCCACATAGCAGCACCGGCTGGCCCAGCCGGGCGAGACCTGTCGCTGTATTGGCAGCGCAACCGCCCAGCGCCAGCGAGATGGCAGGGGTTCGCGCCGATTCCCCAGCACCTGGAAGTCGGGGAATCTGACGAGCGATCAGGTCGGCCACCACGACCCCGAAGCAAAAGATCTTCCCGCTCATGGTGACGGCTCCTCCCCTCACAAATCCCCTGGATGAGAAGCGGGTCGGCGCCATGCGGCGCCGACCCGTTTTTCAATTCCTGATCAAATTCAAATCGTTAGTTCGGCTGGAAGAAGGTGCCGTTGTTCTGAACCGCCAACTGCTGCATGAAAGTGATCCCGCCGTTGTCGGTAGCAATGTAGATGGTGTTGACCGGAGTGCGCTGCCAGTTCGCTGCGGTGATGTCCGCCAGCGTCTGAGTCGCTGTGTTGGCACCGTCGCAATAGGGCTCTCCGTCAGAGAGGATCAGCACCTGCTTCATCTGCTTGGAAGACTGGTTGGAGATGTTGAGGGTCGCGACACCGGCAGGACCCAGACAGGTCCAGCCCGCAGCATTGAGAGATTGCACCCATGCGGTGGCGGATCCCTTGTTGGCCGGATTGGCACTCTGAGGCATCGGATTCCAGACGACATGGCCACCCGAGAAGGCCACCACACCGAACTCCGCCTGGGAAGAAAGAGAATTGAGGGTCTGGGTGAACTCCTGCTTGAGTTGCTCGATCTCACCGTTCCAGCCCATCGAGCAGGACTTGTCGAGACACCAGAAGAAGGCATCGCCCTCGTATTCTCCACCCCAGAAATTGATGGTCTCAGGGGCGTCTTCATCGTCGTCATCGCCTCCAGCGCCTCCGGAAGGCAAATCGAGGGGTCTGCGAGCTCCTTCGTCCGACTGTCCGACGATCCAACTGGTGGTACTGACCACCATCAGGAGAGCGAGAATCAAAATGAGAAGGCGCATCGAAAACCTCCCAACAGGGTCCTGCAACCGCCCGGAAAAACAAACGAGGAAAGGAGGCGGTTGGTCTTTAGACCCTTGTTTCCTGTCTTCCTCAACAGGATGACGACAAAGAACTCGATTTCCCCCGAAAAAAAGGGGAAATTCTCAGCACCACGATCATCGCGGATTTCAGCCTTCTTTTGTAGTCCTTTCTCCTGGAATCTCCATGGTTTACGTTAGTCCAAGGGAGGCAAGAGGATGGACGGCGAACAGGCACCTATTGGAATATTGATCGTGTCGGATCGAGCTTTCCGGGGCGAGTACGAGGATCGAGGTGGTCCGGCGGTCAAGAACTGGCTGGAGGGCCGCTTCTCCGACCCGCCTCCCTTCGTACTACGGCTGGTTCCCGATGACATCGATGCCATCGAGCAGGAGATCCAGGATCTCGGCACCATCTGCTCACTGGTGGTCACCACCGGAGGAACCGGGATCGGTCCTCGTGATTTCACACCGGAGGCAACGAAGCGAGCCTGTAGCATCATGATCCCTGGATTCGGGGAGAAGATGAGAGCCGCCAGTTGGGAGGCAGTACCGACCGCGATCCTGTCACGATCAGTCGCCGGACTGATCGGAACCTGTCTGGTCGTCAATTTGCCAGGAAACCCGAAGGCGATCGGCGAGTGTCTGGAGGCCATCTGGTCTGCGATCCCCCATGCCATCGAAATCGCAGGCGGAGGGTCCTGGCAGGCACGAGGTGCTGCCAGAAGTCCTCACCCACCATCGGAGAGCAAATCCTCGTAGCACTTCTCGTACGATTCGATGACCCGATCCCAGCCGAACTTTTCCACTGCCAACGCTCGAGCAGTCCGGGACATCTTGTTGCGCAGATCCGTGTCACTGAGAATTTGACGGCAGTACTGTGCCAGTTGTTCGACATCTCCGACCGGAGCCAGCAACCCCGACTCTCCCGATGACACCACCGATGGTATGCCGCCGGAGTGGGTCGCGACAACGGGCAATCCCGATGCCATCGCCTCCAGCGCAGCGAGTCCAAAGGATTCGCTCTCACTCGGTAGCAAGAACAGGTCGGAACTTGCCAGCAGCGCCGAGATATCATCGAGCTGCCCGAGCCATGAGATTCGATGCTCGATCCGCGCTTTTCTCGCTTTCTCCTGGGCGCTTGCCAGATCGGGCCCCTGGCCGATCATCAGCAGGCGTGCAGGGATCTGTTCGGCTCCGCTGGCAAAAGCGGAAATAACATCGCAGACCCTCTTCACCGGTCGAAAGTTACTGACATGGACGACAAGAAGTTCGTCGGGAGCCGCAAACCGCGCCCGCAGGGCAGGATCTGCTCGCTCGGGAGAGTAAGACACCGGATCGACAGCATTGGATATCGTCTGGAGGTCACACTCGGGGGCGAGTTCCTCCCTGGTCGCCTCGCCTAACCAGTCACTGACCACCGTCACGCGATCACTCTGCTCGATGGCCCAGCGTGTGATCTCGGCATAGGAGGGATCGGCTCCCACCAGCGTGATGTCCGTACCATGAAGGGTCGTCACGACCTTCACGTTTCCATCTCGCTGCATATTTCGAGCCAACACTGCCGCCAGTGAATGGGGGATGGCGTAATGAGCGTGGATGATCTCCACACCTTCGGAGTTGACGACCTGTAGCAGTTCGTTGGCCAGCGCAAGAGCATAGGGTGGATAGCGAAAGAGCGGGTAGGAAGAGACCTGTACCTTGTGAAAATGAACTCCAGAAGCGAGCGGATCGAGGCGGAAAGGTCTTTCGTAGGAGACGAAGTGAACCTCGTGTCCACGGGCAGCGAGTCTCATGCCGAGTTCAGCCGCCACCACTCCACTGCCCCCGTGAGTCGGATGGCATGCCAGCGCAATCTTCATCGATTCTCTTTTTCTGGCGGATCCACTGGCTCGCAAGAGAGCCCCTCACCGACCACCATGTCGACCGGATTCGCCACCGCAGGAGGATCCTGCCAGACGATTGCCTCCCCCAGTTCGACACCGGATCGGGATCCAAGATCCCTGGCTCTTCCCTCCACCGCCGCCATGAACTGAGGGCTGGAGATCTTCGTCGGAGGTCCTTCGTGGCCAGGATCATGGAACTGAGAACGATAACAGCGCACCACCTCCATCTTGCGATTCCAGTACTCGGAGATGTCGACGACGATGCTCGGTTCGAACGGAGTGTGGCACATGTAATAACCAAGCGCCGCAGCCCTGTGCTGTACCACGGCCTCAGTCTGGGACGCTGAAGTTCGATAGTGGAGGACCCCGCCCAGGTAGAGGCTTCGATAGGCCAGCAATCCCGCCGCAGCGTGATCTGGATGGAGATCATTCTTCCAAGGCGCCAGCACAACCCTCGGGCGGGTTTCCCTGTACACCGCCACCAGAGCCTTGCGCGATTCATCATCATCACGGATCGATCCATCCGGCAATTCCAGACAGGTACGCCAGTGCACTCCGAGCATCTCGGTGGCGGCGGCTGTCTCCTCGGCACGAAGTTCTGGAGTCCCACGACTCGACAGTTCTCCCCTGCTCAGATCGACGATCCCAACCCTCGACCCACTGGCGATGGTGGCGAGGATCGTACCTCCGATGCCAATCTCTGCATCATCCGGATGGGCGGCGATCACCAGCAGGTCGAGTTTTCGATCATCGCTGGCCATCGTGCTGCTCCTCTTTGAGTGCTCGCGATCCGGGTTGCCGATTCGAGTCGATGAAAAACTCGTGGATGGAACCATCCCATCGCACGGCTGCCTGTTCCAGGGTTGTTCTCATCGTGTCGATCACTCCGGTTCCCTGGTGTGCGATCAGATCGAGCAGGTTCCGGTGTCGTTCGGGCTCGAGGCCGCCAGGAAACAGGTTCTCGAGATGCACCTCTACCCGCTGTCGATTCGTATCGACGCCCCCGCCCAGTCCACGCCTGATGGCCTGTTCGAGTCGCGTCAGTTGTTGGCGCCAGTTGCGAGCGAGTCGCCTTGCACGCCGTTTGAGGGCAGGATTTGCATCCTCGCGCCGTGCCAGTCGCTCGACTCGATCGACGAATGCGTCACCCTCGGCAGCGAGGTCTCGTGCTTCTTCCCGGGCAGCAGCACAACAGATCAGGTCTCTCGCATCGACACCTGGAATGATGAGGCGAGCATCAATTCCCTCTGCTGCGATCGCCTCGATTTCGATGGGATCGACAGGGCGCAGCCCCGGACGTGGCAACCAGAGGGGTCGACTGAGATTCCATTGCTTGCGTACCTCGCGAGTCTCGAGGGTGTAACAGAACTCGGTGGGTCCCAGGATCACCGCAGCAGGATCGATCAAATGGTCCTGAACGATCGTTCTCAGCAGAGCATCAGGCGACACCACTTGTGGATCCTGCGCAACGATCTCGCCAACAGGTCTGCGCACTTCGTGAGGCCTTCTGCGAAGACCATCTTCATCGATGACAAAGAATGGCTCTCCCCGCGGAGCCCTCACCGGAGCCGCAATTCCCATCGATTCCTGTTCGCGGCAAGCGGCTTCCACGAGTTCACGGAATCGATCCGTTTCCTGTACCACTCGCTCGACGATGGGACGTTGCAACGTCCTGAACCAGCGCGGAAGAACAGGCAACAGGGCAGTGTCGGTGAGCAACTGCGAAAGAAGGGAGATGAATTCCGCGGATGGACCCGATGCGATCGCCGCGGATGCGATCGCGATCGCATCCGCTCCATGGGGGGCGACTCCGATCGCATCGGAGAGTGCGGCGAGTCGTTCCTGGGGCAATTGCCGGTGACGCAGATCATGGAGAGGACGCCGTCCCCCAACGTGGGGATTGCCCGGGTTCTTCCCGGTCAGGAAATAGCCCGGATCCAGTTCGCTCGCATCATGGTCATCGTCAGCGACCCAGAAGAGAGGAACCGCCGGGACTCCTGCCGTCTCCAGTTGCTTCGCCAGCACCACCACCGAAATCGCCTTCGAGATCCCCAGCAAGGGACCTCCCCACAGTGCCGGCTGCTGTCCGGCGATCACGATCCGGGTTCGCGGATCCTCGAGCCGCTCGATCGCCTTGCGTCCCTCGATCGGCAATTCGAGTGTCTCCCAGTGCGGCCGCAGCTCCTCGAGCAATTTTCTTCGCCGCTCGGGATCCGGTTTTCGTCGGCCAATCTCCTCGATCACCTCGGATGCGTCGATGGCGATCTTGCCGATCAGGGCCGAGGCCCTGTCATCGCGGGCTCGAAGTATCTCGAGCAGGTTATTTTTCTGATCGACCATCAGTTCTCCTCGGCCCTTCGTGCTACCAGGATCATCCGCTCGCTCTGTCCAGCAAGGTAGGGATCTCCGGCCCAGTTTCCATACACCCGAGAGGAATCCCAACCGCTAGAAAGAAGCATCGATTTCAGCTCCTCGATTTCATAGAGGCGAACCGATTCTGTGTAGGTGTGCTCTTCTTCTCCCCGGATCAACAAGACCTGTTTCTCGACCCTCTTGCCATCTTTGGAGATGGAACGGGTTTCTTCGATGCGGAGATCACCCTGGCTCCTGTGACTGCTGGGAACCAGTCCTGTGATGAGCGATTTCCGGTCGGGTAAATCGAGCAGGAATCCACCATCTGTGCGCACCACGCGGGCGACCTCCTCCAGCACTGCCAGATTCTCATCGTCAGTGGCGAGATATCCAAAAGAAGTGAAGAACATCGCCACGTGGTCGAAACTCTCCGCAGCAAACGGCAAGGCTCGAACATCGGATCGGACCAGCAGGGCATCGGCACCAAGATTTCTTCTCGCCTCGGCCAGCAGGTCGTCGGAAAGATCGAGGGAAACCAGATCAAGTCCAGCCTTCTTCAGCCACAGACTGTGTCGACCTGCTCCACAGCATAGATCCAGGAATCGATGTCCTGGAATCGCCCGGAGCCAATCGATGGCGCTGCAAACCTCCCGCTCGGCAGCGATCTCGTCGCGCCATGGATATACCTCCAGGTACCGGGCATCGAAGGCATCCCGGAACCATTCTCGGGTTGTCACGCTCTTCTGGCTCATCTAGCACTCCCGACGGCCGCCAACCGATCCTGGTCCTCTCGAGGAACTTCCCCGCCAGCACTCAGTGACCGGATCTCCCATCTTCCCGTTTCCGGGGTTTCTTCTCAAGGAAACCCTGCCCCTTGCCGTAAGAACCTGTTGCCGGTAACGATAAGAGCGGAAATTACCCCAGGAAACGGGATTGGAATGGTGATGGAGGGGGAATCGTGGTGACCAGCATCGCTCGTGTGGCACTGTCGGTACCGCGACATGAGCCCTTCGATTACCGAATTCCGGAGTCGATGGCCCATCAAATCTATCCAGGAGTTCCTGTCCGCGTCCCCTTCGGTCCCAGTAAACGAGTTGGCTGGGTCGTCGAACTCACCGACCATTCTCCCCATCCAAAACTTCGTGATATCGAATGCAGGGTGCCCGATGGAGCCGAACTTCCCGATGACCTGCTCGAACTGTTGCAGTGGACCGCAGAATATTATCTGTGCGGAATCGGCGAGGTAATCGAGAGTGCAGTACCACGCCCGGTGCGGAATCGTCGAATCCGACAGGTCCGTTGGGTGCGGCTCACTGATGAGGGGAAGAAGATCGATCCGCAGGATTCGGGTGGGCAGGCGCGAAAGAAGATACTCGAACAACTCGGAACCGACACCGACCCCATACCACTGCGACGCCTCATCGCAACCTGCTCTACCAGCGAGAGTCCGGTCAAGACTCTATCCAGGCTAGGACTGGTGGAGATCTTCGATGGACTTCCGCCGGAGTTTGGAACCCCGGGTACTGAGAATCAGGAATCCCCTCCGGGGGAACAACCCCCTCCCTTCGAACCGAACCCGGATCAGTTGCAGGCGATCGACAGGATCAACAAATGCCTGGAAAGCGCCGAGTCCCGGACCTTCTTGCTCCATGGCGTGACCGGAAGTGGCAAAACCGAGGTCTATATCCGCTGCATCCAGAAAGTTCTGGAGAAGGGCCAGGGAGCGCTGGTATTGGTGCCCGAGATTGCTCTGACACCGCAGGCGGTCGAACGGTTCACGCAACGTCTCGGTCCGGTCGCCGTACTTCACTCGCTGCTCCCTGATACCGAGCGAGCCCTGCATTACGAACGGCTCAGAAGAGGCGAGGTACGCATCGCCCTGGGAGCGCGCAGCGCCGTCTTCGCTCCGGTTCCCGATCTGGGAATCATCGTCGTTGACGAGTCCCACGAGTCCTCCTACAAGCAGGAGAATTCCCCCCGGTACCATGCCCGTGATGTCGCCGTGATGAGAGCTCACCGTCTAGAAATCCCCTGCATCCTCGGATCGGCGACTCCATCGATGGAGTCGCTGGAGAACGTGCGTCGGGGAAGGTACGAACGGCTGCGTCTCGACTCACGAGTCAATGGACGTCCGATGGCACAAATCGAGATCGTCGATCGTCGCACTGAATCGGGCGGCAAGGGGGGAGGTGGGCTTCTCTCTGACAGGCTCGTCGAACGAATCCGCTCGACTCTGGACCGCGGAGAACAGGTATTGCTGTTCCTCAACCGGCGAGGCTTTGCACGAAACCTGCAATGCAAAAGCTGCGGCTTCTTGGTGCATTGCAAGCAGTGCGATATCCCCCTCACCTATCACAAGCAAAAAGATCATTCTCAGTGCCACTACTGTGGCGAGAGGCAATCTGTTTCCAACCGTTGCCCCCGCTGTGAGTCGGCCGGCCTTCGGCAACGATCTCCGGGAACAGAACGAATCGAGAAATCCCTGATCGACCTGTTCCCCGACGTGGAAATCGGGCGTCTCGATCGCGATACCGCCACCAGTTCTGCCCGCATGGAGGCAATCCTTGGACGTTTCAGGGAAGGGAAGACGGGAATCCTGGTGGGAACCCAGATGGTCGCAAAAGGCCACGACATTCCCGGGGTCACCCTGGTCGGGGTGCTCGATGCGGATATCGCCCTGGGGCTACCGGACTTCCGTTCAGCCGAGAGAACCGCCCAGTTGCTGTGTCAGGTCGCAGGACGCGCCGGTCGGGGGGAATTACCGGGTCATGTGGTGCTCCAGACCAGGCAACCGGAACACTACGCACTGCTGTGCGCCGCTCGCCAGGATCTGGACCAACTGCTCGAGCAAGAAGATGCGGTGCGGAAACTCCTCAAGTATCCCCCCCATGGGCACCTTGCCCGCCTGCTGTGCGAAGACAAGGACGAACGTAGGGTGATCCAGAGTGCCCAGGGCCTCGCCGATGCGATGAAGGCATGTCCCGGTGATAGCGTGCAGATTCTCGGCCCTGCACCGGCTCCACTCGAGCGACTGAGGGGCCGTTATCGTCAGCACATTCTCCTCAAGTGCACAGATCGAAAACCGATCAGAGATGTGGCCCGTATTGCTCTCGATGAGAAACCGAGATGGGCATCTACCCGCATCTCTGTGGACATTGACCCACAGAACTTGCTCTAGAATCGAAGAAGCGGGTCAACCACGCGATCCGTGGCTGGCCCGCTGCCATGCTCGCGTCGAATTCTCCAGTGCCTAGATCATCTCCTTGAAGTTCTTGGATGGCTTGAAGGCAACGCTCTTCGACGCTTTGATCTGGATGGTTTCACCGGTCTGAGGATTGCGACCCTTGCGAGCGGCCCTGTGGCGAACACTGAAAGTGCCAAATCCAACAACCTGGACCGAATTGTCTTTCTTCACACCGGTCTTGATGGCATCGACTACGGCGTTGACTGCTCGCTCAGCACCGGCTTTGGATTCACCGAGATTACCCTGAACAACTGCTACGAGATCGGCCTTGTTCATGATCACTCCTTTTCTTCGAGTGCGGTCCTCGCCACACCCTGCCTGCAACCGGACGGAACGCCCCGGACCAATCCGACGGGGAAAGAGAAAGTCTCCCTCTCCGTCGCAGCCCGGTTCTTCCTCCCGGACCGGGAACTTCCCGACCCGGATCCACCATGCCAGGATGAGGCTCCCGGCGAGAGAGCGCCAGTATGGGAGTTCAGGCAGGGCCGGGAAACCAATGCCTGGGAGAATTCCCCCGGAGAATTCCAGGATAGTCAGCCAGGAACCTAATGGGGGGATCCTGGCGTTGGCGAAAAGTACGGCTCGGGTATAACATCCCTTCCTGGGGGGGGGTCGCCGGAATCACTCTCCGACGATGCCGTGTCCCTCCCGATCGGAGTACGGATGATTGCCGGTGTGCTGACTCTACTACTGCTGCTGGGGGCTCTCGATGACCCCCCCGGAGTCGGGGTGGATGATCGACCCGTTGGGGACGATTCACAGCCTGCCTATCCGATTCCTGGTCTCGCCCGTGAGGATCTTGCCGGGATCGTTCCCGCTGCCTTGCCTCTGGGAGAAAGACTGGTCTTCCGGGCGACGGTCGAGTGGAAGGGGGCCCACCTTCTCGTCGGGTACTTCGAGCTTGCTGCCTGGACAGATTCAGACTCGAAGAAAGTTCTCAGTGGCAGGGGTAAGGGCGAGCGTTTCGGATATGAACTCGACCAGAGAATTGTCAGCGTTCTCGAATCCGACGGTGTCCGACCTCTGAGCTTTCTCAACATCCAGAGAGGGAGTGAACATCACACCAAGAAGTTGATCTTCCAGGACGACAAGATCCACTATTTCAAGCAATCGCACTGCCGGGATAAAGAGTGCGAAAAGCAAGAACACCTCATTTCCGAGGTAGCATGGAAAGGCCCTATCCCCTGGGGGACAAAGAAGGCGCACTGTTTCCAAAAAGATTGCAAGAACTCGCATCACGAGATCTGGTTTGAACGAGAAACGCATAAGGTAGACGAACCATATGTCGATTTACTTACTGCGATCTACGTCGCCAGAACTGCTACTTTTACTCCCGAGGGCGAATCGCTCATCATCCCGGTTGTCAACGATGACTCCCGCTGGTTCGTCTCCGTTAAACCACTGCGTCGGGAGAAACTGAAGGTGGAAGAAGGGGAGTATGATGCCATCGAGTTGAGTCTCTCCCCCATCTCTTCTGACGGTGACAAGAAGAAACGATTCAAGGGACTCTTCGGTATCCACGGTACTCTGAGAGTGTGGATCGACTGTGTCACCGGGAAGCCACTTCTCATCAGCGGAACACTCCCCATCTCGATCCTGAATCTGCAGGCACGCATCGAACTGATTTCTTCCGGAGACGCGGGGGTGGTCAAAGCTCGCCACGCGGCGAGAATCAACAGTTCTGCGGGCCTTTCCGGGGAAGGCTCTCTATGAGTCAATCGGACACGGGAGAACTCTTGCGGCGACTCCCGCAGGTGGATCGACTGCTGCAACGCGAAGATGTCCTGAAACTGGCGGCTTTGCATTCGAGATCTCTGGTACTGGCCGAATGCAGATCTCTCTTCGATTCCCTCCGAGCTCGGGCACTCAGTGGCGAACTGGCGCCTGCAGAACTGGAGGAGGACAACATCGTCACGACACTGGACGAACGCCTCAAAAAAAGAGAACAACCCTTCTACAGAAGAGTGATAAATGCCACCGGCATCGTCCTACACACGGGCCTGGGTCGAGCACCGATCCCTCCGGAGGTTGCCGATAAGCTGGTGGAGACACTCCGGCATCCGGTGCGGATCGAGTTGGATCTGGAGAGTGGTGAACGAGGCGGTCGAGATGAGGGGTGTGCTCGACTACTGAGAGAACTCACCGGAGCCGAAGACGCCATCGTGGTGAACAACAACGCCGGTGCCACCCTGCTGCTTCTCTCCGCCCTCGCCAAGGACAGGGAAGTGCTCGTTTCCCACGGGGAACTGGTAGAGATCGGAGGGTCCTTCCGGATTCCTGACATCATGGAACAAGGGGGCGCCAAACTGTGTGCGGTTGGAACGACCAACAGAACCAGAATCGCTGACTACGACGACGCGTGTTGCCCTGAATCGGCGATGATTCTCAAGGTCCATACCTCCAATTACAGGGTCGTCGGTTTCACCGAGGAAACCGACATCCGCCAACTGTGCGAAGTGGGAAAGAAACATGACATCCCGGTGATCCATGACATCGGTTCCGGCTGCATGATCGACCTGGCAGCCCGTGGAAAAATGGGAGAGTCCTGGGTGCGAGAGAGCATCGAGGCCGGATGCGGCCTGGTATGCTTCAGCGGTGACAAGTTGCTCGGAGGTCCCCAGGCAGGAGTCATCGTCGGAGCCACGGATCTGGTCGAACGTTGTCGCAAGCATCCGCTGTATCGAGCGATGCGTCCGGGGAGGATGACCTACATCGCTCTGGAGCAAACCCTCCGGATCTATCTGTGCGGTGAGGATGAGGCCATCGCCCGAATTCCAGCGCTACAGAGAGTCCTGGCAGCCCCTGAAGAACTCGATGGAAGACTGACACAACTGATCGAGGGGCTGGTCGCCATTGCTGGTGTCAGTGCCGAAGGGATCAGCCACGATGGATTTGCAGGAAGCGGATCACTACCGGCTAGACCGATCGAATCCAGGGCAGCACGAATCGAGGTTTCCGGCTGTAATGCGCAAGAACTGGCTCGACTTCTGCGCACCGGCGATCCCGCCATCCTTCCCACGATTCACGATGAGTCAGTCCATCTCGATGTACGGACCATTGCCGATGAAGAGGTAGAACTAATCGCTGCACGGATTGCCGAGATTACCAACCGAACTTGACTTGACCGATAACTTGATCGAGGTGATCCTCGCGACTCCGGGAAGGAAGAGTACACGTGGCCGATGCTCCCATCCGTCTCACCGATTACGCATCCTGCGCCGGCTGAGCGTCAAAACTGGCTCCCGGGGATCTGGTCGAGGTCCTCTCCCGGTTAAAAGTACCTACCCGTGAAGAAGTCCTGCTCGGCCCCGGTACTCTCGATGACGCCGGGGTGGTTCGCATTCCGGGAACCGATCATGCCATCGTGCAGACGGTCGACTTTTTTCCTCCCATCGTCGATGACCCTGGTGATTTCGGGCGGATCGCTGCAGCCAACAGTCTCTCCGACATCTACGCCATGGGTGGAGTCCCCCTGAGCGCGTTGAACATCGTCGGCTTCCCGCAGGAACTTCCTATTTCGTTACTGGGAGAAATCCTCGCTGGTGGAGCAGAGAAGATGGAAGAGGCGAACTGCGCCCTTCTCGGTGGACATAGTGTCCGGGACTCGGAAGTGAAGTATGGACTCGCGGTCACAGGTACAATCGATGCATCCAGGATGCTCACCAATGGAGGTGCTCGCCCCGGAGATATCCTCATGCTGACCAAAGCTCTCGGAACCGGCGCGGTGAGTACCGCACTGAATCGAAACGAAGTAGCGGCAGAAGTGCTGCAATCAGCCACCGATTCGATGACCGCTCTCAATGCGGGAGCCGCAAGAGCAGCGCTCGAGTGCGCAGTACAAGCCGCTACTGATGTGACAGGATATGGTCTCTGCGGCCACGGTGCAGAGATGGCGGCCGCCAGCGGAGTCTTGTTGGAGATCCGTTCCGGTGCACTCCCTCTGCTCCCAGGAGCACAACAACTGGTTGCTGGGGGAATCATCTCGGGAGGATCGAAGAAGAACCGGGAACACCTGGGAGATCGTCTCGAGGTGGCTTCTGACGTCCCTGACTACCGACTCGCCCTGGCGCTCGATTCGGAGACCTCCGGTGGCCTACTGCTGGCAATTCCCTCGGATGAGGTGGATGCGATGACAAGATCCCTGCAATCCGAAGGTGTAGCGATTCGGGCCATCATCGGTGAGGTGAAACCGTCCGAGGGGGATTTGAGCATCCGGATCACCGGTTGAAGGTCCCATAAGACCATCTGGAACTTGATCCCCGGCACCAGAATGGAGACACTCCCTGCTCGGTCGGGGGGTGAATGGGCACCTGGTGGGCCTCCTGGGCTTCAAACCCATGGTGCGGCGCGAACAACGTCGTAGGTCGGTTCGATTCCGATGCACCCCCGCCATTTTTCCTGCTCACCAGATTGGCAGGAATCTCGATCAACGTGGGATCGGCTCCCAGATTTCTCGACCTTCGAGAAACGCGCTGGTGACACGTTCGATCATCGTCGTACGTGGAACCTTCTGATAGTTCCTCTCGATGGCTTCCTGCACCTCCAGCGGAAGCGATCGCACTCCGTTGAAGGTCCAGTTGGCAAAATAATACCTGGGAGTTCCATCCGGTCCGAAGATGATATTGCCGGACTCATCTCTTTCATAGCCAGGGGCGATCCTCTGCTGGGCCCTGACGATGGCTCGATAACGCTGTGCATCGAGGGCCGCAATCAAATCTTTTGCATCCCAAAATTTGCTTTCGTACATCTGCCGTGCAGTAAAGGGTTCGATCACCAATGGCCTACCCGCCTCCGCCAGAGCCCATGGTTCTTCACTGAGAATCGGGTCCTCGAAGCGGCCCAAATGGTCGATGATCTGCTG
The DNA here is from genome assembly GCA_963854815.1 of Planctomycetes bacterium UBA1146. Taxonomy (GTDB): domain Bacteria; phylum Planctomycetota; class UBA8108; order UBA1146; family UBA1146; genus UBA1146. Next base: position 5,534 of record CAWLAN010000013.1, on the reverse strand, counting down.
CCGGTATCGAATTTCATTCAACCTCTCGGGCTGGAACTCGGGAAGCCCTCGGCTCAGATAGAAACCGGATACCACCTGTATTGCCAACAAGGTGGAAATCGTCGTCGCTCGCCATGGCGGGGCCTTGCCGATGGAACAGCCACAAACCACCAGAAACAACACTCCGGCTTCGAACAGGTAGTTGAGATCGGAACCGATCCTGCCGATGAGGACCATGGAGGCGAGCGCCAGCAGGATGCGAACCCCATCTATTCTGTTGGTACTCTCAGGCCTGAAAATCACCAGCATTGCAGCGATTAGAAGCACTACATGGGCATACAGAATCATGTAATTCGAATCAACAGTGACCGCCCCCTTGCTGAAAAACTCCTGCAACAAGGGAGCGATCAGCAATAACGCCACTGCCATGGAACCAAAGATCAACTTGCGGTTATTCTTGCCTCCACCGACCGGCACCAGGGCAAGAAATGTTGCGAAGAAGAGCGGTAGTTTCCAGGGAATAAAATACCCAAATGCTTTCTTCATCCCCTCGAACCATTCGAACCGAAACAGATTCGATGTCACGGCGTGCTGATGGAACGATCCTCCTGTGGCCGCAGACAAAATCCCGTGGAATAATAAACCGACAGCGAGCAGTGCCACCGGCCACTTCAGAGCAGTACGTCCTTCCTTCAGAAATAGGTGCGCATAACTCGCCAGTAATAATGCCACCGTTGTCTGACGCGTGTATACCGCAAAGAAGAAAGCGGCAGCTCCCAGCACTCGCATTCTGGTGCTCTTGTCCTGAGTGCACCATACGCCGACCATCGCTAGCGCCAGCGCGAGAGGATCAACTCTCATCAAGAAGCCAAAGAGCAAGAACTCGAGCATCGTCAACATCGTTGCACCGCAAAACAAACCAGCCGCCAACCCCGATACTCTTCGCACGATGAGCGTGAGCATCAGCGCCGAAACGAGTGTCGATATGAGCGAAATCGCTCGCCCACCACCGTATGGTGTCGAGGAAAACCCACCCGCAAGTTGTGCTAGCCAGGGATAAAACGGTGCGTACTGGTCAAGCAGCCACGGTTCCTTGCCGACCTCGGGATAGAGGCCAGGATCAGCAGCGGATCTGCGTGCCTGATCGAGAACGACCGCCTCGCCATACCTCAGTTCGTGCTGAAATCCGACCAGCGATCCACCTCGTATGAGCAATTGAGCCACCGAAATGGAAGCGAGAAGTACGGCAAGATAAAGCAACCAGGTCGCAGAAGATTGCTTTCTGGACTCTTCTGGCCGTGAAGATCCCGGATCGCCTTTAGCAGGAATTACCATGGCGCCAAGGTTACTTTGTGAAAACCAACGAAGCCAGAGCGAGAGCACTAGTCCTGGAGAAACTCGTTCTTGTACTTGCTGTTGTGCTGCCTCATGCGAGTCATGATGCGCGAGTGCAACTGGCAAACCCTGGATTCTGAGAGTTCCAGTTCTATTCCGATCTGCTTCATCGTCATGTCATGATTGTAATAGCCGTCGATGATCTTTTGCTCCCGATCATCTAGTTGACTCATGATGAAATCATAAACCGACTTCCTCAATATCGCCTTCTCGGGGGCTTCGCTCTTTTGATCGTGGAGAAGATCGATCCTACGAAGGGATCTGGATTGGCCATCATCCGGAGTCTGATCCGAGAGAGACATCAACGAAGCTGCAGATGCTTCCCTCTGCATCATCTGGAATTCCTCATCGGTGACACCAAGATGCTGGGCCATCTCGAGGTCGGTGGGCTCTCTTCCCGATTCTCTCTCGAGCGCCTTCCAGGCAGCATCGATCCTGGTGGCAGTACTTCTGACAAGGCGAGGTACCCAGTCCTGTGAGCGAAGGGAGTCGATGATCGATCCCCGAACGCGTGTAGTGCAATAAGTCTCGAACTTGACACCACGAGTCAGGTCGTAGTTCTCGATCGCGTCCATCAGACCAAAAACCCCGGCTCCGTAGAGATCCTCGACATCGACCTGCTGCGGCAATTTCATGTGTAGCCGATCAGCGGTGTACCGAACGATGGGGAGATACCTCTCGAGAAGATCATTCTTGAGTTCATTTTTGATATCCGAAGACCCGGTATCCTTGAACTCGATCCAGACCCGCTCCAGTTCTGGATCTTCCTGCATCCGGGTCTTGCCGACCAGCGTAGATTTTCCAGGTAGCTTTTCCCGGGTGCCATCGGATCTGGTCTGAGCCAAATGAATCTCCTCTTCCTATCACTTCGATCAAATCCCTGTAAGAAAACTACAAGGGCTCATTCCCGACCAAAGGAAATCCCCTCTTTCAAAGAGCAACTGCTAGAACCTCGGCATTTGTCGTGCCTGGAACTTACAATTTCTTCGAAATCCCACCACCAAATCTCAATGTGCACGCTCCGGAATCTTCTCGAGATCACCCGACAAGAGATTTCTTAGCCTATGGAGGAACCCATGATTGCCCTTTTCTCGTGAAAGTCCCAGACTCTCACACAGGTCCCTCACACCCTGCGCTGCAGGAGATGAAGGATATGCCAGAGAGAAGTGCTGCCTTCGCCGCACTGCTGCAGGGACCCTCGGATCATGCAGGATCGCGCCACCGCGTTCGATCTCCATCGACAGGAACTGGCGCGCCAGTCCTCGCATTCTTCCCATCACTTGCTGCGCCTCACCGCGTGACTGTGCCTGATTGACCACTAGCCAGCATTTCGGGGAGCGAGTCGCCAGGGAAAAGACCTTCAGCATCGCGTAGGCATCTACGATGGCTGTGGGTTCTGGAGTGGTCACGACAAGAACTTCGCCGGCGGAAGTACAGAGATCCACAACCGACCTGGAGATCCCTGCCCCGGTATCGATCAGAATCAGGTCGTTTTCTTTCATCAATCGACCAAGTACGTCTAACAGAACCTGCTGCTGTGTGTGGCCCAGATCTGCAACTCGCGAGATTCCACTTGCACCTGGCAACACCTGAAATCCACCCGGAGCCCTTACCAGGACATCCCTGAGAGAGGCGGTGCCACTGACAAGATGGCCGAGGTTTTTGCGCGGATGAATATCCAGCAGAACATCGATGTTCGCCAACCCAAGGTCTCCATCTATTAGCACCGTCCTCAACCCAGCGGTCGCAGCAGCGATCGCAAGTCCCACAGAGATGTTGGTCTTGCCAACACCCCCTTTTCCACTGGTGATGGCCAGAACTCGCGCCCTACCCGTTAAGGGTCGAACGCGGTCTTCGACCATCTTGCGCAGTTTCCAGGCCTGATCTCTCATCGGTCCTCGAGAATCATTTCCTTGAGGCCTTCTCGGGTCGCCTCGGAAATATCCTCCGGCACTTCTTGCCCACACGTGACGTAGGAAATGGGAACCGGAGCAATACCGAACAAATCCCAGAGGAAACCTTTTCTGTACGACTCATCACGCTTGGTAAAGATGACCCGGTCGTACCCTACCAACCGGAAAGACTCCGCCGCTGCGATTACTGCATCCGGTGCAGCACCCAACGAGAGGCACAGGTGAACTTCGACATCATCGATGCTCGAAAGTGATTCTTTCACCTCGGTGAGTCTTTCTACATCCTTTTGGCTTCGGCCTGCTGTATCGACCAGGATCAGATCGCAATCGGAAAATCCGTCGATCGCTGCCCTGACCCCTTCGAGGTTCGACACGGTTTTCAGGGGCAACCCGAGGATCTCCGTAAAACGACGCAACTGCTCGATCGCACCGATTCTGTATGAATCCAGCGTGACCAGACCTACACGTTTCTTTTCCACGAGATGGAAGTGTGACGCGAGTTTCGCCAGGGTCGTGGTCTTGCCCACACCGGTCGGACCGACAAGAGCAACGATTCGCGGAGAACCGCTCGATCCGGGTAGGATGGGGATTGTTTGCGGCATCCGTCCCAGAAGACAGGCTCCCACCCGTGCATAGGCGATGTGCTCGAGTTCCATGACGGGAAGATCGGGATCGATGGCCTCTGCGCAGATAGAACTGATGATCTTGGAGTGCGCATGTGACGGGATTCCCGATGACTCTAGCAGTGTACTGACAGCACCGAGAAAACGAGGATTGATGACCTCGTCGACATCACCGACTTCATCTTGAAAATCTACGCTGACCTCTTCGCTATACTCCTCATGAAACTGATCGCTACCGCTTTCAAAATCAGAAGAGGGTGGATCATTCAGTTCCCAGTCCTCCAATTTTCGGTCGACTACCGTGGTTGCGCACATCTGCTGCAACTCTGAAGCGATCTGGGTTTTGGCACTCTCCAGTTGATCGATGAGATTATTGCACGTATCCGGATTGAAAATATCCAGATGATGTTGTACTCCCACCCCAACATCAGAGCCCGAAGTCGAGGCCGTTGATACCATCGGGACCTGAATCGGAGATTCAAAAATACCGACTGTTGCAATGTTTTCCAGTTTCTCGTTACGTACGATCACCACAACATCGGAAACACCGAACCAGCCGAAAAAACCAGGTCTGCGTACTTTCCGTGATTGAACCACTGTCCATTCACTGCCAAATCTCTCCTGAAGAATCCGCACTGCTGTAGCGTAATCCGGTGCAACGACACGGGTGTGACCCGCATCCCCGGTTGCTTTGAGCTCGTTCAATAGCATTGTCCCCTTCCCCCAGAAGACCGCGGCTCGTGACCCCCCCAGGTCAACCACTGATCCTCGCCATCCCCGCAGATTCCACGGCAATACCGTGGACAATTTCATTGTAGGAGAGGACCGCCACCGACGGCACTTCCTTCTCCAGTAGCTTTCTGACAAAGACGCGCAGAGCCGGAGCAGTGAGAACCACGGGAGGGTGACCTTGCGATGCAAGATTTTCCAGCGGCCCTTCGAGCGCATGGATCACTGCTTGATGGATCCGAGGCGGTAGTCGCAACTGCTCACCTACCACCTGTCCATCGACGGCATCCAGTAAGACATCCTCGATCTCAGGATCGATGGTGACAGCTCTGATTTTGTTGTCCTCATCGACCAGAGGAGCGCAGATGCTCCGTCCCAACGAAGTTCTCACTCTCTCGGTGATCCGGATGAGATTTCGAGGGGTTTCCGCAGCAACCTCCAGCGATGCTTCACCCAGGGTTTCGAGGATCTTCTCCATGTCCCGGATCGAAACTCCTTCAGCCAGTAACGATTGAAGGACCTTCTGGACCTCACCCAGGCGAAGCAGGTTGGGGATCAATTCTGCGACGAGAGGCTTCACCTCTTCGCTGACTCCCTCGAGAATCCTCCGTGTCTCGCCGCGGGTCAGGAGTTCTGGCAGATGGTCCTCGATTGTCTTTTTGAGCTGGACCACCAGCGCATCCTGAGCACTGACTACCCGGTAGCCGATAGACTTCCTCATCTCACCTTCTTCGATGGAGACCCACTTCGCTCTTGTCCCGAACAGGGATTCCTCGATCTCTTCTCCCTCGATGGCACTGATCGAACGATCCTCTTCGATGATCATGGCGTGAGTCGGGCGCAATGTGCCCTTTGCACAGGGAATCTGACGCAGCAGGATTCGATAATCCCGACG
>CAWLAN010000012.1:0-29858 GCA_963854815.1 Planctomycetes bacterium UBA1146 | reverse complement strand
TAGGAGTCGACCCGGAGTCATCTTTGGCCGGGACTGGTAGCTGCTCGAGACGTTCGCGTTGCTGTTGGGGGATTTCCGCAATATCCACCGATTGGCTGAACTGCAACGCCTTCACGTGAGCGACGAGAGCCCAGCGATCTTCCGGTGAAACCTGGGATCGATAGCCGGGCATCGTGTTGAATCCGTAACCGGTGATGTTGAAAATTTCACCGATGGGGTGAGCCAGTGCCTTCTCCGATGAGAGATCGGCAACCAGCCAGGCGCCATAATCGGATGCAGCAGTTCGACGCTGCACCATTCCATCTCCGTGCCCGGAAAGACCGTGACAGGGAGTGCAATAGATTGCGAACCTTTGCGCACCTCGTTCGAGCAGTGCCGAGTTGACCTCGATCTGGGGTGGGAAATCCTTGGCCCATTCCCCGTCCTGGGTACCCCAGTAGTAATGCTCGTCCGCGTTCAGTTCTCCCCTGGCCACCGTTCCAGAGACGGGAAGACGCATCGAACGGCCATCCGCGAACAGCGGGTTCGCGGACTGCTCCTTGAACTTTTTCTGCTGATCCATGTCATAGAAGAGATGGATACGAGTGGATCGGGATGTCGCGAACCGGGCCTTGGCGACCAGCACCGGCGGCACCAGCAAGAACAGATTCACCACGATGATGATGGCGATGATCCAACCAGGCACCTCGGTATCACGGGGTTTCAATGCCATGGTTCTACTCCTCGATCACTTCAACCGCAGTAGCGCCGAGCTCCCCAAGGAGTCTCGCGTTCGACTCGACGTCGAAGCGGCGATCACGACCATCGATGCTGATGAAGAACCGATCCGCAGTGGCACGGCGGAACCGATCACTGCGGAAGTGCGGACGATACAATCGCGGCAGTCCATTCAGCAGCAACATGCCGAGGAAGGAACCCAGGGCGCTGAACAAGATGGTCATCTCGAAGCCCACGGGTATGCTCGCGGGAATGCTCCAGAACGGTTTTCCACTGACCAGGAACGGGTAATCGACAGCGTTCATCCAGCCCTGCATCAGCATACCGCCGGAAAACCCGAGGGCACCTCCAGCCAGAACGATCCAGGGCAGCAAGGTGGGACGGATTCCCATCGCGTCATCGAGACCATGAACCGGGTAAGGGGTGTGGCAGTCCCAGAGACGAAATCCCTGATCACGGACCTGTGCTGCTGCTACCAGCAACAGATCGGCGGTTTCAAACTCTGCAAGCATCAATACCGGCTTCGGATCTACTGAATCCTCGACGGTGATCGTTTCCACTGCCAGCGTGTCCAACATCTCGGTATTCATCTCCATTCTCGTCTACGATCCGGCCGTGGGTTTCGCCGAAGTGTCAGCGGAAGCCGACTGCTCAGATGGCGCCGAAGTGGCAGGAGTTGCCGCTGCCAGGACCCCCCTCAGTTCGGACATGGCAACAAAGGGCATGAACCGACAGAAAAGGGCGAATAGTGTGAAGAAGAGGCCGAAGGCTCCCAGCAAGATGGCCACGTCGGTAAGTTTCGGGGTGTAATAGTCCCACGCACTGGTGGTGTAGTCGTTGGCGAGGCTCGTCACAACGATGACGAAGCGCTCGAACCACATACCGATATTCACCAGGATGCTGACGATGAACATCACCCAGATGCTGGTCCGCATCTTCTTGAACCAGAAGATCTGTGGCGACAGAACGTTGCAGGAGACCATGATCCAGTAGGCCCAGGCATACTGTCCAAAGGCACGATTGATGAAAGCGAATTTCTCGACTTTCACCCCGCTGTACCATGCGATGAAGAACTCCTGTGCGTAGGAATACCCGACGATCATGCCGGTGAGCATGATGATCTTGTTCATGTTCTCGAGGTGTTTGAGAGTGATCACGTCCTTCAACCCGAAGAACTGGCGTGCCGGAACCAGCAGCGTCATCACCATGGCAAATCCACTGAAGATCGCCCCGGCGACGAAATAGGGCGGGAAAATCGTCGAGTGCCACCCGGCCACCTGAGAAACGGCGAAGTCGAAGGACACAACCGAGTGCACCGAGAGCACCAGCGGGGTCGCCAGAGCTGCCAGTAGCAGATAAGCCCGCTCGTAGACGTGCCAATGGCGATGGGACCCGGTCCACCCCATTGCCAGGATTCCGTAGGCGAACTTCCTGACGGAGTGCTTTGCTCGATCACGGAGAGTCGCCAGGTCAGGGATCATCCCCATGTACCAGAACATCAACGAAACCGTGAAGTAGGTGCCGACCGCGAAGACGTCCCACACCAGCGGACTGCGGAAATTGGGCCACAGTTCCATCTGGTTGGGGATCGGGAACATCCAGTAGGCGAACCAGGCGCGCCCGACGTGGATGCCAGGGAACATTCCGGCACAGATGACCGCAAAGATCGTCATCGCCTCGGCAGCACGGTTGATGGAAGTTCGCCACTTCTGCCTGAACAGGAACAGGATCGCGGAAATGAGGGTGCCCGCATGCCCGATTCCAATCCAGAAAACGAAATTCACGATGGCGTATCCCCACCCGACAGGATTGTTGACACCCCAGGTCCCCACCCCCCAGAAGATCAGGAACGGAACGAATACCCCCAGCAATCCAAGCACCGAGAAAGACAGCAGGAAGAACATCCACCAGCCAATCGTCGGCTTCTGTTCGACGATCCGGCACACCTTGTCGGTGATGGTCGTGTTGTCGTCACTACCGGTTAAGAGTGGAGTCCGATTGTCGGGAGAATAGGCAGTGTTGTCGATCTCGGGACTCTCTGCGTTACCCGTGAACTCAGGTCTCAGGATGGGGCTCAGTTTATCGAGGACTTCCTTCATCCCCTCACCCCTCTTCTCCGGTCGCCGGATTGCGCAGTTTGGCCATATAGGACGTGCGCGGCTTGACATTCAATTCGGCAAGCATCTTGTAGGCACGATGGGACTTCTGGGTCGCACTCACCTGACTCTGGGGATCTGCAAGATCTCCAAAGGTGATGGCTCGAGTCGGGCAGGTCTGAGCGCAAGCCGGTAACACGTCGCCATCGACCATCTCACGGCGCTCGTTATGAGCACGGATCTTCGAAGAATTGATCCTCTGAACGCAGTAGGTGCACTTCTCCATCACTCCGCGGGCTCGAATGGTGACCGCCGGGTTGTACCCCATCTGCTCGGTCGCAGAGGGCGACTTGGTGTTATTGAAGTAGTTGAAACGACGGACCTTGTAAGGACAGTTGTTGCTGCAGTAACGGGTACCGATGCACCGGTTGTAGACCATGTCGTTGAGGCCCTCTTCGTTGTGCACGGTTGCCGCCACGGGACAAACCTGCTCGCACGGTGCATTCTCGCACTGATTACAGGTCAGCGGCTGATGCACCACCTCAGGATTGTCAATATCGTCACCGCTGAAGTACCGGTCGACCCTTATCCAGTGCATCTCGCGTCCGTAGGCGACTTCGTCCTTACCGACCACGGCGATATTGTTCTCCGACTGACACGCCACCATACAGGCACTGCAACCTGTACAGAGGTTCAAGTCGATCGTCATCGCCCAGCGATGGGACTTGTATTCGTGTTCGGTCCAGAGACTCTCCAGAGCAGGGTGATGAGGTCCAGCCTCCTGAACCTGGGCCGCAACATCGCCCGCATCAGGTGCAAATCCTGTCTCGACAACACGAGCAAATTCTCCGATGCGACGCTGTTCCTCGTTGAACTCGAGGTCACCCATGAAATCGTCGGGCCGAATCGGATTGTGATCCTGTGTGGTCGCCAGTTCGTAGGTGCCCGATGCACGAGAAACGCTGACGGGCGCATATCCAGCACGAACCGCCTCCATGGTGCGCAACTGATAGGTATCGAACCCAACACCATCTGCGATCTGGTAGAGCGAGGGTTTGCGCGACAGTCTTCCTGCGGCACGATCGGACAGCAGACGGCCATAGCCGAGAGCGACCGCCACCGTACGTGGATTCATGCACGGCAGTACGAAGGCGGGCATCTCCAGCTCCCGACCTCCCGTCGACAACTGGATCAGATCGCCGGTCTTCACCCCCATCTCGGTCGCCCTGCTGGGAGCGATCAGAGCGCAATTATCCCAGGTCACCTTGGTGATGGGATCGGGCAGCTCCTGTAACCAGCCATTATTGGCATAGCGACCATCGAAGAGGCTATGGTCGCCCAGGAAGACGATTTCATCGCCCTCGGGTGCCTGCATGGCACTCTCTAGCGCTGCACCCCACCCACCGCGCATCTCGGGAGCACTATCGACGGCGTTGGAACTTCCAGGGATGAATCCATCGTGGAGCCAACTTCTCCACGACGCATCTACATCGGCGCCAGCCCATGGTTCCAGAACTGCACGAACCATGTCATGTCCGGATTTGGGTTTGTCATCGAGAAGAAGACTCAACAGTTCGATGCAACTACGACCGTCATAGAGCGGAGCGATCAGGGGTTGTCTGAGGGTTATTGTGCCGTCCCAGCTACGTCCCTCGCCCCATTCCTCGAGGAAGTGGGTTCCGTTGAGATGCCATTGGCAAGCTCTTGCCGTCTCATCTTCGTGATCTCCGACATGAATCGTCAGCGGCACCTTGGCGATGAGATCGTCCCATGACTCGTTGATGGCGGGTGCGTCATAAACTGGATTGGTGCCGAGGAACAGCAGAGTCTCGACCTCGTCGCTGCGGATTCGATTGGCCAGCGACTCCAGGTCATCGATGTGAGGTGGTCGCTCGCCACGCTCGACTTCCGCAAATCGAAGGGTCTTTCCGGCCGCACCGAGTCCGATGTTGATGGCATGCGCCAGTGCGTGTACGGCACCAGGCTGTCGATCACCGGCCATGACCAGGCAGTTTCCGGGATGGGATTTCAAGTCGGCAGCCATCTGCAAGATCTGTTGATCCGCTGGCTCCGCCGCAGCGACGATGGAAGCGACGTCAGCGGGCAAGGGCACTCCCGTGGCCGCTGCCAGTTGCGCCGCGATTCGCGCGATATCTGCGGTACGTGCCGGAATCCTGACATCGGCAGCACTGCCGGTCACCGACAAGGTGCTCTCCACCGAGTAGACCCGACTCAATAGCGGCTCGTCATCATCGGCGGATGTGCGAAGCGAAGCCCAGGCGCTGCTATGGGCAAGACTCGCCGGATGATTCATCAGCGGATCCGCATCGAGGCACACAAGAACCCGAGCTCGTGACAGGTCTGCCACCGGACGCGTCGGTCGTCCAAACAGTTGCTCCGTACCTAGCCTTTCCGAATCGCGATGGATCGGAGCCCATTCATACCATTGAGCTGAGGGGACTTGCCGTAATACTCGCTTTCGCATCGCCGCAAGGGCCAGTGAAGATGACGGGGCCGCCAGTACCGCAACCTTCCCGGCGCGACCGGCAGCCCGAAGCATCTCGGCGGCTTCATCCCAACTGGCAGCGACTCGATGACCTGCTTTGTCGTGGCTCGGTTCGGAACTTCGCCCCGGATCGTAGAGCCCCAGTACACTGGCCTGAATCTGCGAGGTTGCCGCCCCGTTCTGGAACGGGTGATCTCCGTTGCCATCGACCCGGATCGGTCTGCCATCATAACTGGTGACCAGTACCCCCTCGGCAACTTCCTGCTGCTCCCAGCAGGAAGCATAGGTAACTGGAACTCCAGGTGCTCTGCCCTGTGGACGGCTGGTGTGTGGAAGAATTTGCTGCTGTGGCCAGTGACACCCGGCGAGTCCCCCCGCCAGAGCCATGGAGGCCCCCATCACTTTCAGGAAATGTCGGCGCGAGGTGGAATGGAACAACTCGGGAGCATGATTCGGAAATTCTTTCTCGAGCAGCGTGCGAAACTCGGGAGAGTCCGCATACTCGTCGAGGCTACGCCAGAGTGCTTTGCCCGGCTTCGTGCCGATTTCTTTTTTCATCGATGACATGTGGAACAATTCGTCAGGAGGGTCAAGCGAGCGGTCGGATGTCCCGACTCATCGATCAACCCCAGGCCCTTCATGATTTCGTTTCCCTGCGCCGCTTTTTCCTCTTCGGTGCGGTCAAGTCCCCAATCGAGATCGGTCACCCGATCAACAGGTCGCAGATGCGAAGCCGGATTTCTGTGACACCCCAGACACCAGCCCATGCTGAGAGGTTTCACCTGGTGAACCTCTTCCATCCGATCGATACGACCGTGGCATTCAACGCACGAAACTCCTCGGGTAACATGGGCACTGTGATTGAAGTAAACATAGTCGGGAAGGTCGTGAACCTTGATCCACTGCACCGGCAATCCGGAAACGAATGAGTCGCGCACCGGATCCAACTTGTGGCTCGTCGGCGCGATCTTCTCGTGACAGTTGATGCAGGTCTGGGTCGGAGGGACGGCAGCGAACGCGGCACTCTCCACGGTGGTGTGGCAGTAGCGACAATCGAGCCCCAGTTCGCCGACGTGCAGGGCATGACTGTAGGGCACCGGTTGTTGGGGCATGTAACCAGCACTGAGGGTCTTCGGCGAAAGACCGAAGTAGACCATCAATACTACATAGAGTCCGGTCACTGCAGCTCCCGCTCCGAGAAGCTTCAGTAGTTGGTCCATCCAGGGACGGAAGATCGGATCACGACTCATCGTTGGGGAGTTCCTCCTGGCCCATCTTCACCACTCATCTCGGCCGAGAACTCGCGTGGCAACACCGGTCTCGCCGATCAATTGAGAGGCTAGCAACGACTCGGTTTCAGGCCAAACGAACCCGACCAAATTCCGTCTGTTTTTCTGGCCTCGAATTAGCTCAATTGCGCGGCGCCAGAGAGGGTCCCATCAGCGAACCGGTCTGAAAGCCCAGCACAGCAGTGAGGCGGCCAGGGCGAGGATCACAGCTCCCAGCGTCTGATGTGTGGTCGCCACCAGGGTTTCGGTAACTCCGCTCGAGGCGATCCGGACCTGGCCACTGGTGACAGCGAGGGTCGCAAAACCCAGCGCCACCTGGCCGGTGGTCGCAATCACCAGCAGTACGCCGATCCGGGCCCGAGGCGCCGCCATCGATGGGAGCCCTCCGCGGACACCGAGGAAGACGACCACCGCCAGCACCACAAACCCTCCACCGAGGTGCCACAGCACCCAGTCCCTGGAAATGTGTCGAGCGAGAGCACCCAGCAACAACTGCGCGGAGAGTAAGAGCGCCAGCACCACGCTTCCCCAGCGATCGTACCGGTCCGAGCAGCCACCGGTTGCTGTTCGCCAGTTACTTGCAGAGAGTGTGAGGATCACTGCCAGCAGCGCCAGAAAGAACTGTCCGTCGACACCGTGGACCACCCGCAACAGCAGAGAGAGTGAAGACTCGTCCCACTGCGAAACGGTGCCATCGATCACTGTCGTGGAATCGACCTCCGTCACTCTCAGGCCACCGAAAATCCCCTGGACGATCACCTGGACGACGGCGAGTGCTGCCAGAGCCTTGAGCCATCTGCTCGAGGACGAGCACCACAGATAGACCGCCAGTGATACGGTAACCAACCCCACCAGAGCACCGAACAGCCGGTGAGCGTGTTCGTAGTAGATGGCACCTGTCATGCGTGAAAGAGGTAACAGGAACATATTTCCGCCAAACGAGTCGGGCCAGTCGGGAACTGCCAGCCCCGCTTCCTCACTGGTCACCAGACCGCCGATTCCGACCAGCACCAGCGTGGCACTGAAGGCAGTCCAGGCCATCAATTCGACGCCCTGATCGCGCGTCGAAGAACCCGCTTTCCGACTGGCAGCCCCGAGCACTGCCAAGGAGATGCAGATGGCGATGAAAAACAAAAATGACATCCCTAGCGATATCATCCGTACGATGGAAACTTCTTGTCCCTCGGGAATCACGAAAGATCCCAGTACCAGCAGATCGAGAATTGCCGCGGTGGCTCCGCAGACAATCCCTGCGCGGATCCTGTTGGAGTGTCTCGAAGCGGCGAATCTGCCGCCCATCAGCAGTACAGCCACCAGGACAAAAAAAAGCACCACCGGGGAGGCCTCGACGAAGGGGAGGCGAGCGATGTAGCCGGCGGTCCACATCGCCACTGCGGTGGCCATCCCGACCGGAAGCACTGCGCCACAGAGACCTGCCGGCGGTTGAGTCGCGAGTTCGATTTCTTCGGAACCGGACATTTTTTCCTGTTCGGGAGGTTCACTCCCCCGTTGTTTCGGCCGATCTTCGCAGGACCGGATTGCGCGCCTCGACCTCGACTCCATCACGGCTGCCCGGTCAACAGCGAGCAAGGCATCAGCGCCCCAGAAAACCGACATATCCGGTCCGTGGGCAAATCATAACCCCTTGATGGGATAGACGTTATTGAACCACCAAAATCCGAATTTATGGCTCTGAAGGGATAAAATGGAGGTCTTTGGCGGCGCCCGCCGAATCAGTACCCCTTCACGGACCCGATATCCTGTGAGATAATGGGGCCAGGCGGCGCCTTTGGGCGCCGTGGGTAGTGTAATTTGACCTCTTCTGGCAGGGCGTATCTTCGGAGAACAAGAGGGTTTGTATCTGCTCGTGAACTGCCGGGAAGAGCGGGACCAGTCCGCGACGAAGCGAGTTATCACCAAGAAACATGATCTTTCGTAAGTTTGCCTGGGTGGGGTTTCAGGCTCCCGGGTATTTTGTGCCCGTACCGATGAAGTGAAAATGAGAGGAAACGGAAAGTGTATCGATATATTTGCATCATTCCCTGCGTTTTTGTGTTTATGGCTGGAGTCGTTCAGGCACAACCCGACGTGATTGTAGGTTCCCTGCCGGGGACCAATGCGTACGGTTCCAACACAGTCGCTGGAGAAGCCATCTACGCTTACTCGGTGGCCACGACCTCTTGCAACATCGGAGATGAAAACCTCGACTGGATCGCCAACAACAACCAACACCCGGTCATCGCTCAGGATCTGTGGAGGCTGCACGACGGACGCTTCACTCAGATCGGTGGTTCCTGGTTGAAACACGGCTTCTGCGCTCTTCAGAACACCGGTCTCTGTCCTGGCTGCAATGGCGGCGGCGGCTGTCTCTCCTTCCTCACCCCGGGCTGTGCCGATCCCTACTCCTCTGGTCTCAATGGCAACCAGAGTAACCTCGGACCTCGATCACAGGTCAACGCCACGACCGGATTCTTCCCTTATCCGTACTCGGCCCCCCCCATTCCTGGCGGGCAGGGCACCATCGGTCGTCGAGTCCAGGTCAAAGAAACCGATCTCCTCTCGGCAAACTATCCGGGCGCATTCTACTTCGTCAGTGGACAGTACGTTGCCCTCGATGATTCGGCAGCAGGTAACCAGGCAAACAATGCCTCCTATCGACGTGTCACCGTCTCCCAGACCGGCAACCACAACCTGAATTTCCAGGGCTCGACACAGATGATGCAGCCGCCCATCCAGGCGTGGCAGGACTTCCAGAACAGCGTCACCCTGGTCGATGTGGAGGTTCCCAACGATGGCCTCTTCATCGCCGGTTACGATGTGACCGACAATGGCAACGGCACCTGGAACTACGAGTACGCCGTCTACAACCTGTACTCCGATCGCAGTGCCAACTCCTTCACCGTGCCTTACCCAGCGGGAGCTTCGATCATCACCAACGGATTCCAGGACTACACCTGGCACAGCGGAGAGCCCTTCGATGGAACCGACTGGCAAGTCACCCTCAATCCGGGAATCGGTATCACCTGGGCAACCGATAGTTTCAATGTGAATCCGGATGCCAATGCGCTGCGCTGGTCGATGATGTTCAACTTCTACTTCACCAGTGACGCCCCTCCGGCGGACAACACTGCGACCCTCGGCCTCTTCAAGGCCGGCGGTGCGGGAGCTCCCGATGAGATGACCTTCACCGTCGCTGCTCCTTCCGGCGCCTTCCTGCCAGCAGTTCAAAATCTCAGTTGCACCGTCGGATCCACTTCAGATCCTTCGGTGGATCTGTCCTGGACCAATGGGTCTTCTTCGTACACGGCGATCACCATTCGCCGCAACGGAGTCATCCTGGCAGTCCTCGGTGGAACCGCCACCAGTTACTCCGACACGGACGCATCCTACGGCAACAGCACTTACACGGTTCAGGCAGAAGACGCCACCAGCCCTGCGGCCGCCATCCCCTGTGACGTCCTCATCACCCCGTTGCCTCAGAGCAACTTCAGTTGCACCCAGACCGATCCGGATTCCAACGCAGTAGATCTGTCCTGGAGCAACGGAATGACCTACGACGCCATCACCTTGTCGCGAAATGGCACCGTGATCGCGAACCTGGGCGGGAACGTTACCCAGTTCACGGATACCGCTGCCACCATCAGCACTCACCTCTACGAGCTGACGGCCACCGTTGGCGGATTCGATGGCGACACTCAGAGTTGCAACATCACCGTTCTTCCGCCTCCTCCGCTGAGTTTCACCATTTTTGCTCCCAGCGTCGATGCCGGATACGACCCTGCCACCGGAATCGGTGACTTCACGGCAAATGTCTCGGGCATTGAATCGGCCAGCAACACCGGGTTCCCCAATGATGTGAGCGGCTACTCTCTGGCGATGGTCTTCGATGGTTCCTTGTTGGTGGTAACAGGGCTCGATGACAACGTCGTACCCACCCCGCTCGATTTCTTCAGCGGTCAGTGGGCAGATGGTGAGGTCACTATCGGCGCGGTCGTCAGTTTCCTGAGCACCACCTGGCTCGATCTGACCGACTCGACCGAACTTGCAACAATCGAATTCACCACCAATCCTGGTGCCTTGATCAATCAAACCGCTACTTTCGTTACCGATCTGACATGGCAAAACGGTGTGACGATCGGCACTCTTCCTGTCGATAACCTGATCATCGTCGGCAGTGATCCAATGCCACCTGCTTTCAGCAATGGCCAGGTGACCTTGACCCCGGGTGCAGGCGACACCTTCGTTCGAGGTGACATCAATGACGATTCCAGTATCAACATCGCAGATGCAGTCGCCGGACTGGCTTACCTCTTCAGTGGTGGTCCAGCAAACTGCCTCGATGCCGTCGACACCAATGACGACGGAAATGCGAATGTTGCCGACGGAGTCTACCTGCTGACATTCCTGTTCTCCGGTGGACCTACTCCTCCGGCACCCTTTTCGGATTGCGGATCGGACCCGACCGGCGATTCCCTGGATTGCGACACTTTCGACAATTGCGGCTGATCTACCGATCAGATCAGCACATTCGACGGGGCGCGAGAGCGATTTGCTCTCGCGCCCCGTTTCTCATCCAGGAATCAGCGGATCTACCGCTCTAGACTCGCGTTTTGAGCCAATCACGATGCGAGATGACCCGCGCCAGAAGTATGCTGCGAACCACCCAATCGAGAACCGTCGCCACCCAGATTCCATTGAGTCCCAGCTCCGGAAAACCCAGATATCCATAACCAAGAATCCACGCGAAGGGTACGCGAAAGCCCCACGAACCGATCGCGGTGATCCCCATCACCGGGATATTGGCACCGGCACCTCTGAGGGTGCCGGTCAGTGACTCCGACACCATCAGGAAGGGCACCTCGATGGCTCCGATCATCAGACAGGTGGCAGCGATCCGCGATGTTTCCTGATGCATCCCGAACAAGCCGGTCAAACCCTCGGCGAAACAAAAGAAGGTAACCATCACCGGAAGCACCAGCAGGACACCGAGGTAAGAGGATCGCCAGGCACTCCTCTGAGCTTGATCTTGATGACCTGCACCAAGCAAACGCCCTGACACACTGGCCGCAGCCGCCTGGAATCCATGCGCTGGTAGAAACGCCATCGATTGGATCGTTATGGCGACGCGGTGCGCTGCCATGGCTGTGGAATCAAGACCAAAGATCGCAAACTGGTAGACAACAAATCCCGAGTGGAAGAGCAGTGCTGCCCCGAGAGCAGGAGCACTGACCCGGATGATCTCACGCGACTGTTCTCGATCGAAATAAAACATCCCTGAGAAACTCAGAGATAGTCTGCTGGTGCGACGTACCATCAACACCATCATAATCACAAGAATTTCCGCCAGCGGAGCCAGTCCAGTAGCCAGGCCGACCCCCTCGAGTCCCATTCGCGGGGCACCCCACAATCCGAACAGCAGCACCGCGTTTCCGACGATGTTGGCAACGTTTCCCACCACTCCACCGATCACCGGAAGCGCGGATTCTCCAGCTCCTCGAAGGGTCGCCTCCAGCGTCACCGCCACAGCACGCAGCGGGAAGAGCAGCAAAAACCACTTCAGGTAACCCTCCGCATCGTGGGTGATGGAGGCAACAGAGTCAGAATCTGCCGCGCCCAGTTGCTGTTCGAGCCAGGCCATCCACGGCTCTCGTCCAGCGATCCCGACCAGAGTCACGACCGCCCCGATCAGCAAAGCCAGCAGCAAGGCAGTGGAGGTCGCGGTCGAAGCCTTGTCCTTTCTGTTTTCCCCGGTTCGGCGAGAAACGATGGCACTGGCACCGATGGCGGTCACGGTGAAGACGGTGGTGAGGGACCAGCACAGCGGGGAGACCAGATTGAGCGCGGCCAGCGAGACGTCTTCTCCACCCGAGGCTTGAGAAACCATCCGGGTATCGACGATGAACTGGAGAGTATGAAGCAGGTACTGGAGGATCGCCGGGATCGCCAGACGAAGGATTTCGCCATCGAGACTGCGTCCTTGCAGTCCCCTGTCCAGTTCTCCCCCGGGCTGGTTCTCGATCAATGGATGCCGTTCTAACGACTGGCTGATTCGACTCGTTCCAGCAGCACCTCGATACGTTCGACGCGGGATCGAGCACTGTTGACCTGACTCTCGATCCGCAGGAGCAGTTCCCTGTCGACCGAGGAACCGGACCGGACATACGATTCCAGGTCATCCGCGATCGCCCTGAGGTGCTCGGTCTGTTTCCGCACCTCCTGGCGCAACAGATCGATATCGGCAGCGGTGAGTTTCACGAGTTCAGGTCGAGGTGCAAACCCCTGGACCGAGTCTGCTTGGCGCCTGCACCCGATGACGATGACCCCCACCATCAGCAGCAATATCAATAATGTTCCGGAACCTGCGAATCTGCGGTGTTCATCTGGCATCGTGACGACTCTCCGGTGAAAGAGGAATCTCTGTAGCCGCGGGCCCAGAGGAACCCAATACCCGCTCGACGATTTGCTGCGGGATCGTCTCCACGACCATCTCTCCTGGTTGCCGCGGAAGCACCCACCGCTGGCGCCCCGATCGAACTTTCTTGTCATCGAGAAGTGACGATAGAAGCGGTTCGATCGCTGCTTCGGACCAGTCCACCGGCAACCCTGCCCTCACGAGCAAATCACTGATCCTCGAGGCAGTCCCCGAGGCAGCGATGGAAACCTCTTCGGCAAGAGTTGCCGCGAAGACCATACCCCTGGAAACAGCCTCACCGTGGCGAATCGGTGTAGCGGAGGTCATCTCGAGTGCGTGAGCAAAAGTATGC
This sequence comes from Planctomycetes bacterium UBA1146, assembly GCA_963854815.1. Classification (GTDB taxonomy): domain Bacteria; phylum Planctomycetota; class UBA8108; order UBA1146; family UBA1146; genus UBA1146. The sequence continues at coordinate 16,486 of CAWLAN010000012.1, read as the reverse complement.
CCGAAGTTCAACACTTCCCTCGGTCCATGCTCGAACGGATCGGATCCGACGATAGCAACCTTCACTGCCACGGCAGCGGCAATCTGATGAGATGTGGGTATCTTGTCCTGCGGAATCGAGCCTGGATCTGATTCCAACTGGTCCAGCAGTTCTGGATCCCCGATCCACGCCGCCTTGATCAGTTCCGCCCAGCCCTGTGTTCGTTCCTTTAGTGGTAACGAGTCGAGTAACGATGGATCGGTGAGAACCACCCTGGGAAGATGAAAACTGCCGATTCGATTCTTGACCCCACCATGGTGAATCGCAGTCTTTCCTCCGATGTAGGCATCCACCATCGCCAGCAAAGTGGTGGGAATCGCAATCCAGGGGACACCACGGTGCCAGATGGATGCCGCAAATCCCGCTGCATCTCCGAGTGCACCGCCTCCAGCAACAATCACCAGGCCACCACGATCGAGCTTCGCTGTCGCCAGCAACTCCAGGATGGAAAGGCAGGAATCGAAGGTCTTTGCAGATTCTCCACCGGGAAACTCGAACTCCTCGACTGGAGCCCTCTGCCTGAGCCAACCACGGACCGGTTCGAGCGCTTCGAACGGTACCGCAGCGTCCCTGAGAATCACCTGCGAGGTTGGAGTTTCAGCCAGAGCGACCGATAGTTGATCTGCCCGCACAAGTTCGTCCAGAGAGCCGGTAAATAACTGGCAGGTCGCATGAGGCCACTCGATTCGAGAGGAAGGAACTACCGGATTCACGGTCTCCTCCGCCTCGGCGAGGAGGGACGTGGTCCTTTTTTCTGGATCATCAGCAACAACAACAACGTCCCCACCGCCAGGATTCCGATGACCCACAGGGGAAGGAACTGATTCCCCTTGCGAACGAAAGGACTCTGATACGGTTCGAGGGTTTCTGCCACCCACTGTGGAACCATCGCATCCATTCCTGCCAGTGTCCGGTACCTGTAGAGGCGCAGAAAATCGCCCTCCAGCACCACATCGGCACCACGTGGCAGGTTCTTTGGCTTGCGGATGAAATCGACCCGGTGTAGATGCCCATCCGAATCCGAACCGAACACCTCCCAGATTTTCGTCAGCCCGGAAGAATTTTCGGCGAGGTTGCGCGGCTGGGGATTCTCGATGAGCGTCAACACCATGCGAAGACGAGTTCCGCGAAGCAACTGTGATGTTTCGGCGATCTCCGAGGCCCTCGGGGCTTCCCGAGCCGCGGGTACCTCGAAGCCGACACGCCAACGGTGCAGCAGATAGATCAGTCCGGCCAGTTCGGTGGCTCCCGGATCGACCGCCTCGACATCCCGAACCGCCGTCAGAATCGCCGGGTTCTCGACGAACGGAGCCGGATCGGCCAACACAACCACTTCGGGACTGATCTCGACCGGATCCGGTACATCGGCTCCCGGCGTCAGCAGTCGACTGCCGCTGCTGGCTGCGGAATTGTCACCGTTCTCCCGGAGTGGAATCACTCCCATGGTCGGCTGAAGCGGCTCTTCATCGCCAAATCGAGGAAGAATCACGATCGAGAACAGAGTCAGCAGCAACAGGATCGGCCCTATCACGCGCAACTTCTCGCCTCGACTCAATCCCCTGTGAGAAGGACGGTACTTCTTGGGACCAAAGTAAACCATGTCCACAGGATAACATTGCGGGGACCCCGGGTCAGCGGATGGAGTGCTCCTCGAGCAGCGTGAGAATCTGTCGAGCCGCCTTCTGACTGGCACCCGGGTGAAATTTTTCGGCGCGGATTCTCTTCAACTCCTCGGCAAGTTCACTGGCGCGCTGATCATCGAGAAGAGGAGTTGCCAGACGCGCGATGGCGGCCCCGTCTCCAGGTTCAAAGAGCAGTTCAGGCACGAGTTCTCTTCCTGCAAACAGGTTGATCAGAGAAAAGTACGGGGAAACAGCGAGCAATCGATAAACTGATCGTTGCAATTGATTGGCAGGATAAGCCACCACCATCGGAACCCCGTGCCAGGCAGTCTCCAGTGTTGCGGTTCCTGAGCAGACGATGGCGAGTCGAGCACGCGCCTGGAGCGCCCGAGCATCTCCAACATGCACCTTCGCTTGTGGGTGATCCGCAAGAATCGCATCGATTTCGGGGATCAGGTTTTCTCGCTGGCATGAGATCCAGGTCTCGAGCCCTGGATGGTGAGAAACCAATATCCGGGATGCCTCCAGCAGAGCCGGAAGACCCGCTCGAACCTCCTGCTTCCGGCTTCCAGGAAGCAAAGCGAGGATTGGATTACCACTCGATCCTTCCAGTGCAGGAACCGGCCCCGCATCGGCGAGCGAGTCAAAAACCGGATTCCCGACATGGTGCACCCTGGGATGGAAAGGTCGATAGAGCCCCTCCTCGAACGGCAGCACCACCAGTAGTTGATCGGCACAGCTTGCGATGCGACGGATTCGCCAGGGAGCCCATGCCCACACCTGGGGGCAGATGTAGTAAGTGACGGGAATCCCGAGCCTGCCGGCGATGGTCGCCAGGTGAATGTGAAGCCCCGGGTAATCGATCACCACCAGTTGATCGGGAGGATCGCGCAACAACTCCTCCACGAACCCTGAGGCATGATGAAGTATCGAGCCCATCTGCCCCAGAACCGGCAGCCAACCCATCACCGCACGATCCGCCAGATCTGCCCTCAATACGGCACCGGAAGCCGCTAGCCTCTCACCACCGATACCGTCGATCTGCAGTGCTGGATCGATCTGAAGGCATTCCTCCACCAACCGCGCAGCATGGAGATCTCCCGATGGTTCCCCCGCACAGACAAGCAGCTTGGCCATCTCAGGTCCTCCCCGACGATCGGGCCTCGCAGGAGTCGATGAACCACTCGACGATGCTCTTGCCGAGCGGCTCATCGGGCATCTGCTCTGGATGCCACTGCACCCCGACTATTCGACGCGCCTCATCGGCCGCCGCTTCGATGAGTCCATCCTCCGAACAAGCCAGCGAGTGCCACCGCGCTGGCAGTTCCTTGATTGCCTGGTGATGACTCGAGTTGACATGATAGAGACCCTGCTCCAGAGCCCTCGGCAGCCCACCGAGCCAGGAGATCTGATGGATGGGAAGTTCTCCTCCTACATCGGTGACTCGATGGGGCACGGTCGAATGGGCCTCTGCTTCGATATCACCATAGATGGTGCCTCCGGCGACAACGGCGAGCAGTTGAAAACCACCACAGATGGCAAGAACCGGTAGTTCTGAGCCGAGCACGAATTTTGCCCAACGGAGATCCGCCTCTTCTCTCTTCGGGTGCACCGCGACGAACCGTTCCGGTTCAGACTCTGGTGCTGCCAGCGCACACCGATAGTCATCTGCACCGATGAGTAGCACACCGTCGAGAATCGGGGCCACCTGTTCAGGTTCCACCCCAGGAGGAATCAGCAATGGAATTCCTCCGTGCTGGGTCACCAGGTCGTGATAGGCGACCGCGACCCGGCTGCGCAGGCTTCCCGAATCCTTGATGTCGCAGTTCAGTCCGATCCGTGGTTTCATCATTCCTCGCTTGGTCCAGATGGTCGACCAGCGCCGGGCTCACGTCAACGGCAAGAAGGAACCGATTGTCCTCTTTCACACCGATTCCACCACCGCCTGTCGACCTCCAGGAACTCGATTCCTGGCTCGGGAGCTTCACCAACTGGGAGAAGCAAGTACCTCTCTCCAGTGATCGGCGAAGTCTAGGACCGACTCGATGTCGGGAGCTGCTGGAGCGCTCGGATCTTCTGTGCCCGATGGGGCCATCCATCCAGGTTGCTGGAACCAAGGGAAAAGGTTCCACCATCCTCTGGATGGAAACCTTACTTCGACAGAGGGGCTTGCCCACTGCCGCCACGCTCTCTCCCCACCTCTCATCGATTCGGGAGCGAATCCGCATCGACGGTAGTGAGTTGACGGAGCGATCCCTCATCGAGGGTCTTGGAAACCTCCACCCTCATCTATGTGATCCGGCAGATCCTGAAAATTCCATTCCGACCTTTTTCGATCTGTGGACCGCTCTCTTCTTCGAGCGGGCCAGAAACGCCGGAGATCGCTATCTTCTCGTGGAGGTAGGACTGGGAGGTCCGCTCGACTCGACCAGCGCCATCCCCCACGACGTCGGTGTTCTGACGACAGTGGACCTCGATCATCGTCCCATCCTCGGTGATACCATTCCCGAAATCACACGAGAAAAGGCCGCCATCTCCCGAAGCGGGAAACCCTTCATCATCGCCGATGGAGACCACGCCGACATCGCGATGGAAGTGGCGATCTCACGCCATGCAAAACCGATCCGCATCACGGATGATGATCGAATCCCATCGAGTGTATTGCCGCCCCAGCGATGCAACGGAGCCTGCGCTCTGGCAGCTCTGGAGAGTCTCCCGCAAATAGACCGCTGGAGCCCTGAAGAGGTGAAACTGGCAACATCCAACCTTCGCCTTCCTGCTCGTCTGGAGACCATCACCGGACCTCCGGCACTGCTTCTCGATGGAGCTCATACTCCTCTCTCGTTGAGAGCATTCGTGGACAGATTCGAGGCGTACCGCGGCCGCTCTTGCGGCACGGTCCTGATCGGAATGCTTGCCGACAAACAGATAACACTGTCGCTTGCTGCCTTCACCCGACTCGACCCACCGCCGCGGATCATCACCGTCACACCTCCCTCACCACGAGCACTACCTGCGGGTGATCTCTCGCTCATCTTCCATCAAATGGGACTGGCGGCACAGCCAACAGATAGCGTCAGCGTTGGTCTCGAATGGCTCAAAAATAGAGCCGCTACCTCAGAGCCGGTAGCGGCCACAGGATCGATGTATCTGGCCGGGGTGATCCGGCAACACTGGCCTGCTGACTAGGGAGCCGCCGCCGGCGCGCCCTCCTCTTTGGGAGTATCCTTGGGAATCTTGTGGAACAGGATCTCATCGTCACCAACCACCATCTCGACCCGTGTTCCCTTCGGGAACTCTCCCTGTAGGAGTTTCTCGGCGAGCGTATCCTCGACGTGCTGCTGGATGGATCTTTTCAACGGACGAGCTCCGAAATCGGGGTTGTATCCCTTGTCGATCAAGAAATCTTTCGCTTCTTCGGTAACGACGAGATCGATTCCCTTTTCCTTGATCCGGGCCATCACCTCCGCCATCTCGATTTTGATGATCTCCTCGAGATCCTCGCGAGAGAGCGGTTCGAAAAAGATCGAGTCATCGAGACGGTTCAGGAACTCCGGTCGGAAGAACTTCTCCACCTCGGCGGTCACTTCCTTGCGCATCCGGTCAGTATTCGTGCCCTCCCCGGTATTGCGGAAACCGAGTGAACTCTGATTCTTGATGAGATCTGCACCGATGTTCGAGGTCATGATGAGAACCACATTGCGGAAATCGATCACCCTCCCGAACGAATCGGTCACATGCCCTTCCTCCATCACCTGAAGCAGCATATTGAAGACGTCGGAATGAGCTTTCTCGACTTCGTCGAGGAGCACCACTGAATATGGGCGACGGCGAATTTTCTCGGTCAACTGACCACCCTCTTCGTAACCGACATATCCGGGCGGTGCACCGACAAGCTTGGAGATATTGTGCTTCTCCATGAATTCCGACATATCCACCTGGATCAGCGCATCTTCCTCACCGAACAAAAACTTGGCGAGAGTTTTTGCCAGCAATGTCTTACCCACTCCGGTCGGACCGAGAAACAGGAAGGACCCCACGGGTCTTTTTGGATCCTTGAGTCCACTCCTGCTACGACGCACAGCACGAGAAATTCTCTCGATGGCGCCATGCTGGGAGATCACCGATTTGTGCAGTTCATCTTCCATCTTGAGCAGACGATCTGCCTCGCCACTGTCGATGCGGGTCAATGGTATCCCGGTCATCTTGGCTACCGTCTCGGCGATATTTTCTTCATCGACACAGCCGCTGATCTCATCAGTGGTTGCTCTCCAGGCTTTCAGGTCCTCATCACGTTTCTTTTTGAGACGGCTCGCCTTGTCACGGAGGTTCGCCGCACGTTCGAAATCTTGCTGCGCAACGGCGGCTTCCTTCTCCTTGTCCAGTTCCTCGATCTGCTTCTCGAGTTCCTTGAGATCAGGGGGGCGGGTGGACTGTCTCAGCCGCATCCTGGATCCGGCCTCATCGATGACATCGATGGCCTTGTCCGGTAGAAAACGACCATTGATGTACCTGACGGCCATGTCTACTGCTGCCTCCAGCGCATCGTCCGTGTACCGAACCCGATGATGGGCTTCGTATCTGTCACGCAATCCCTTGAGGATCGCCACCGATTGATCCCGAGTCGGGGGATTGATGATGATGCTCTGAAATCTTCGTTCGAGTGCGCCATCCTTCTCGATATGTTTGCGATACTCATCGAGTGTGGTCGCCCCGATACACTGCATCTCGCCGCGTGATAGCGCTGGCTTGAGAACGTTGGAGGCATCGATGGCCCCTTCCGCTCCTCCCGCTCCGACCAGGGTATGGAGTTCATCGATGAAGAGGATCACGTTCTTGACGCGGCTGACCTCTGTCATCACCGCTTTGATGCGTTCTTCAAATTGGCCGCGGTACTTGGTTCCAGCAACCATCAGTGCAAGATCAAGAACAACAATCCGCTGGTCGCGAAGGATCTCTGGAACATCACCGGCGACGATCTCCTGAGCGAGGCCCTCGACTATGGCGCTCTTTCCAACGCCCGGTTCTCCAAGAAGAACCGGGTTGTTCTTGGTCCTTCGCACCAACACTTGCATCACTCGTTCGATTTCATCAAATCTTCCGATGACTGGATCGAGCGACCCTGCCTTGGCCATCTCCGTCAGGTCTCTTCCGAACGAGTCGAGAGCAGGCGTTTTTGAATTACGAGACTTCTGGCCAAGTGGCTTCGATTCGGGTTCGACGTCGATATCGCCCTCGGAAGGATCGGCGGCCCCGAGAATATCGAGAACCTCGATGCGGACATCCTCGAGTCGCAATCCAAGATCCTTGAGCACCGAAGCGGCAACGCCCTGTTCTTCCCGGATCAGTCCCAGAAGCAGGTGCTCGGTACCTATGTAGCCGTGGCCCAGTTCCTTGGCCGCTTCCTGACACAGTTCCAGCACTTTCTTGGCCCGAGGAGTGAAGGGTAATTGTCCCATGTGAACGATGGAGTGACCGCTCTGGACCTGTCGCTCGATCTCGCCACGGATCTTCCCCGAATCCACGTCCAGATTCTTCAGCACCTGGGCAGCGACACCACTTCCTTCCTGGACGAGTCCAAGAAGGATGTGCTCGGTGCCGATGAAATCGTGACTGAATCGCTGCGCCTCTTTTCGAGCCAGCGCCATCACTTTTCGTGCTCTGTCGGTGAAACGATCGAACATCTTGTCACTTCCCTCATTCTCTTGGTGAGATCCACGACCCAGACCGCCCTGATTGGATCGGACGGGCAAGCGCCGCGAGACCTCCATGAAGTTAACGTTTCCGCGCCCCGATGAGTTCCCAGGGTCATTTTAACCCCGGTCATCCTCTGTCTAGAAACGTCACTTCCCCGACCCGGAGTTCCCTACAGATTGATATCCCCCTCAACGACGCGCAATCGAGATACCCTCGAGTAGAAAACCTCAGGACGACACCATCATAACCTGTTTTTTGCGGGGTCGGGCCAAGAAGGAGACATTATTCACCGGTAAATTTATTCCGACAGGATCTTTCTCAACAAATCTGCCCGCTTCAGATCACGTTCCGCCGGTGAGAGTTCCTGGCCGTCGATCGCCTGCAAGTGCCCGGGCTGGCTGTAGAGGAACATTCGATTCACCTGATCCATCGTCAGGTCCTGCAGGATCCCCATCGATACGCCTAGCCTCATCAGAGAGAGATGATCGAGCGCCTCCTTGCTCTGGATGACCCGGGCATGAGAGAGGATTCCGAAAGCTCTTCCAACCCTGTCCTCGGTCCATTCCTTGCGTTGCTCGAATAGTTGTCCACGCAAGGTACGTTCGTAACTAAGGATTTTGGGCAACACTTCAGCGATGTTCTGAAGAATTTTCTCCTCCGTCTCTCCAAGTGTTCTCTGGTTCGAGATCTGGAAGAAATCCCCCTGAGCCTCGGTTCCCTCGCCGAACAATCCCCGGATGGCAAGGTGTAACTTGGTGGCGGCTCTGTTCACTTCCTCGATCTTACCGGTGATCATCATGGCGGGCAGATGCAGCATCACCGAGGCTCTTAACCCGGTTCCCACGTTGGTGGGACATGCTGTCAGGTAGCCGAATTTCTTGTCGAAAGCGAACTGAAGTTCACTGTCGATCGCTTTCTCCAGGTGATCCATCTGCTGCCATGCCTCTTCGAGGCGATATCCGGACTTCACCACCTGCAGCCTGAGATGATCCTCTTCGTTGCCCATCAGCGAAAAGGACTCGGTTTCGTCGTGAGCCACAACGCGAGGCCCGGATGCCATCGCCAGTTCGCGACTGATGAGGTGTCTTTCGACCAGCACGAGTTTCTCGACGTCATCGAGTTCTTCCAGGTGCTGGATTTTGAGTGAAAGACCCGGACGAAGAGTGTCGAGCGAGTCCTGGATCCGATCTGCGACCTCAGCACGCTGGCGATCATTTGCCACGGTGGTGAAAGGAACGTCGGTCAAGTTCCTCGCCAGGCGCACCCGACTCGAGATGACCAGATCGGCCTCGCTGCCCTCGCCTCGAAGCCACTCGCCTACCGGCTCCTTGAAATCGCCGAGATACATCAATTCCTCCCCATCAGACGCATCTGATCGCGAATCTCAGCAGCCTTCTCGTATTGCTCCCCTCGCACCGCCCTTTTCAATTCTTCACGCAACTCATCGAGTTGCACCTGATGAGAATCCTCTTCTTGATCTTCGGACCACTCTCGAAAACAACTGGGGGTACGCCCGATGTGTTGAGAAGAGTCATGTATCTTTTTGAAAAGCTCCTCGAGGGTACTGCGAAATACGGTGAAGTCGTGGGAGCAGCCAAACTTGCCATCCCTTCGGAACTGTGAATAACTCATCTTGCAACGGGGACAACTTTCAGGCGGGGACTCCGCCTGTTCCGTGTCACTTTCATGGAAGTGGTGCGCGAAGAAATCGGGAAGTGTGAGGCTCTTGAACTTCTGGAGTTGGGCCTGAATGGAGACCCCATGGATCCTCGCGCACTCGCTGCAGAGGCGGTATTCCCTCTTCTTCAGATTGGCGATGTCGGTCAGGTGAACGGTCGCCTCATTCTGCTGACACTTCTCGCATAGCATAATGAGTCTCATTCCTCTCAGCGATCCGGACGCAGATTCTCTTCCTCCCGTTCCATGATCGACATATCGGGTGTCCGGCTCCAGACCTCTTTTTGCAGAATTTGCAGTTGATGGGCAGTTCTCGGCAATCTGGCCGACACTTTCGGATATTGCTCAGCAGCGATTCAACCGAACGGGGAGATCTCCGCTGCCAGGGTCGCGGTACCTGCTGCCGAGATCGCCGCCCCCTGAACACGAGTGCGCTGGTGAAACACACCGATGATCGGAACCATCGCCGCACAGAACACGTGCTCGCGTAGCGTACCCCCGGCGCCTCCAGCGGTCTCCCGGGAGCGCTGAAGGGTCGCAGTTGCCTTTTCTGGGCCAACGCTGCAGCCAACCGAGCCTTGACCCGCATGGACCGGTAATTTTCTGGCGCGGGCCAATTCGCAACCGTGCCTCGAGATCCCAACTCCCTTTCATGCAAGCAGTTGAGGCTCTAGCAACGGTTCTGGATCAGTTGACAGCCTCGCAGAGGTGTCCTAGGATCCTTTCTTCCGTTCCGGCTACCGGAATACAGCCACCCAGGAGGTGTGTCAGGCGTGCCAGCGACACTCTTTCCGGGTGTCCTTGTCTTTGGGTTGTCAAGGCCTGTGGTGCCATGATCTTAGATCATCCCTGGACCGATCGGAGCGAAGCGACAACTCCATCCGGATCGTATCTGGTCTGGTCGGAGGGTCGGTCCGAAGCCTGCACTCTCGCTGGCTCGCGCCGGCCCCCCTTCACAGCCAGAGACCGTTTCCGATCAGGAGGTGCCGATCAGGATTGCTGGTCGGAGGAACACGGGAACCAGTGCTGTGTCGGTCTCGTGACGAAGGTAAGGCGCGCTTGTGGGAATGTCCAGAAACACAGGAGTGGCTTGCCACAGCAGCAAACCCCTCGCGTTGCTGAGTGAGGACGCCCGGGTGCGAGAACCATTAGAAGGAGTTGATGGTGAGTGAAGAGATCCTGCGCTTCGTCGACACGATTCATCGCGATCGACAGGTCAGCAAAGAGGTGATCTTCACGGGCATCGAGTTGGCCCTCGTCTCCGCTGCCCAGAAGAGTTTTGACCAGGAAGAAGGAATCGAGGTCAACATCGACCGCGATTCTGGAACCATCAGCGCCATCTGCGATGGCGTGGGATTTGATCCCCGGGAGGTCCTTGGTCGAATCGCTGCCGGAGCCGGCAAACAGGTACTCTTTCAGAAGATCCGCGAAGCTGAGCGCGAGGTGATTTACAAGGAGTATGTCGACCGTGTCGGCGAGATGTTCAACGGTACCGTGGCCAGCCGCAAGGGTGGAGGTCTCGTCATCACTCTTGGTAGCCGTGCCGAGGGATTCATGCCTCGAGGGGAGCAATCTCATCTCGAAGAATGGAAAGAGGGGGACCGGATCAAGGTGGTCCTCAAGGAGGTCAACCTGCAACCGACGCGAGTCCAACTACTGGTCTCCCGCGGTTCTCCCGACCTGGTCCGACGCCTGTTCGAGCAAGAAATACCTGAAGTTGCGGATTACGTCGTCGAGATCAAAGTTGTGGCCAGAGAAGCCGGTAATCGAACCAAGATCGCCGTCGCTACTCTCGATTCGAACGTGGATTGCGTTGGCGCCTGTATCGGGGTCAAAGGGTCCAGGATCCGTAATGTCACCGACGAACTCAACGGCGAGAAAATCGATGTCGTGCGCTGGAACGAATCGGTAGAGGTCCTCATCCCCGAGGCGCTCAAACCTGCAGAGATTGCCTCGATTGCACTGGACTACGATACGATGACCGCAAATGTCTATGTGACCGAGGATCAGCAATCTCTCGCTATCGGTCGCAAAGGGCAAAACGTCAGGCTTGCCTCCAAACTGTCCGGCTGGGAACTGAACATCTGCGCCATCACCGAAGAGGAACTGGCACAACTGCGTGCCCGAGGTATCGAGAGTCGAGTTGAGCAGATCTTCGGGGAGCGCCTCGCCCAGGTTGCCGGTGCAAATGGATCCGAGACCGAGGTGGTCAATCCTCTTGATCAACTGTTCGACAAAGGAGAACCAACTGCAGAGGAAATCGCCGAGGAATACGGTGAGGATGCCGTGGTCATGGGACTGGAAGATCTGCCAGGCGTCACGGAAGAGATTGCGGACAAACTGGTCGAGGCCCAGCTCGACAGTACCGAAGCATTGCTGGAAGCAGATGTCAAAGGGCTGGCTCAGATCGAGGGGCTCGATGAAGATTCGGCGAGACTCATCATCGAAAAGATCCAGGAGATAATGGAAAGTGTCGATTCCGAAGAGGAATAGAAATAGGAATTACTCCACGATGGTGTCGTCCATCTCTTCAAATGGTTTTCAGGAGGCTTTTTCTTGGGTGTGAGAATACACACATTGGCAAAGGAACTCGGCATGAAGAGCCGAGATCTCATCGATCTCCTCGCTAATCGAGGGATCCAGGTGAAAAATCACATGTCGTCTGTCGATGATGACATGGCGGCGCAATTGCGCATCACCGAAATGCAGGATGAAGAGCCCGAGGAACCTGAGGTCATTCCCGAACCTGAGCCGGAGGTCGAACCGGAGCCGGAAGTTGAACCGGAGCCGGAAGTTGAACCGGAGCCGGAAGTTGAACCGGAGCCGGAAGTTGAACCGGAGCCGGAAGTTGAACCGGAGCCGGAGATCGAACCGGAGCCGCAAGTCGAGAGTCCCGCTGCCAGCGTCGAGGAAGAGACTCCAGAGCCTCCCCCGGAGCCTCTAGAGGAACCGGCGGAAGAGCCGCAGGATCCTGTCGAGACAACTCCGGCAGGGCTGACCGATGAAGATCGCAGCAAGATCTCTCCACCACGAAAAAAACCGGCAAAAATCGTCATGGCACCGGGGTTCGGCAGCACTCCCAAGGTTCCCTCCGAGCCGGTCGCCCCGGTCGCCCGCCCGCTTCCCTCCGGAGCCGCGGCTCCGAAGAAGAAGGTCCGTGGACGGCCTCTCATCATCCGGTCGAAAGCTCCTGCAAGACCCGCAGCACGCAGGGCAAGCCCAGCAGCCACTACACCTGGCAGGAGACCTCCTCAGCGAGGTGTCAGCACTCGACCTCTTGCGGGTACCCCGCAAAGTGGCAAGAAGGTGATGGTGTTTCCCGGTACCGACACCACCGGTGGCCCACCGAGACGATCTGGACCGCCAGGACGAGGAGGTCCCGGTGGCAAAGGCCGCGGACGGCCAGGGAGTCGCCCCCGACGTCAGGAATCGGACTTCACACGTAGACGCCTCCAGCAGGACGTCATCCCGGATGACTTGCCGGAGAGTGTCACGCTGGAACAACCAGCGTCCATCAAGGACCTGTCTCTTGCTCTGGGGATCAAGCAGACAGCACTGCTGAAAAAGTTGATGAACCACGGCAAACTGGCCAACGTCAATTCTCCGCTCACTGAAGAGATTACGGACATCCTCTCCATCGAGATCAACTGCGAGATCATCCTCGAAGAACCTAAAGCTCTTCGATCCTCCCTCGAGGAACTGGACAAATTCGAAGACCCCGAAGAGGACCTGACTCTGAGAGCACCCGTGGTCACCCTGATGGGCCATGTAGACCATGGAAAAACAACTCTTCTCGACAGGATCCGCGAGAGTTCCATCACCAAGTCTGAATCCGGCGGGATCACGCAGCACATGAGTGCCTACCGCGTCGATAAGGGAGACGCTCATGTGGTTTTCGTCGATACCCCGGGCCACCGTGCATTCACGAGCATGCGAGCGAGAGGTGCCAACGTCACTGATGTGGTGGTCCTGGTGGTCGCTGCAGACGATGGTCCCATGCCTCAAACAGAGGAAGCGATCGAGCATGCACGCGCGGCAGAGGTGCCCATCGTGGTCGCCATCAACAAAATCGACCGTGCCGGAGCCAATCCCGATAAGGTCAAGGCTCGACTTGCCGAACTCGATCTGGCGCCGGTCGAATGGGGAGGCACGACCGAGATGCTGGAAGTTTCAGGCATCACCGGTGAGGGCATCGACGAATTGCTCGAACATCTCTCGCTCGAATCGGAACTCCTCGAACTGAGAGCAAATCCAAACAAGAATGCCATCGGTACCGTGCTCGATTCCCGAGCCTCTACCGGTGAAGGAAACGTCATCACTGCCTTGATCCAGGACGGGACACTTCGTCCGGGTGACGCCGTGGTGTGCGGTCCCGCCTACGGAAAGATTCGCACACTTCGATCAACCAACGGTGAAAACGTGACGAGTGCTCCCCCCTCCACACCGGTAGAGATCACCGGTCTCAATGACCTTCCCGAGGCCGGAGACAGACTCTATGCACTCGATGACGCGGCCAAAGCGAAACAGATCGCCGAAGAACGGCAGCAAGCAAAAGCGAAATCAGATCGTGCTGAACGCCAGAAGGTCACTCTCGAGGGTCTCTTCGACACCATCGATCAGGCGAAGGTGAAAGAGATCAACGTCGTGCTCAAAACCGATGTAAAGGGCACTCTGGATGTCCTCAAGAACGAACTCTCTAACATGAAAACCGAAGAGGTTGCTGTTCGCGTGATACGAGCAGGTGTCGGGGAGATTTCCGAATCTGACATCCTGCTTGCAGATGCTTCCAGCGCGATTGTGATCGGTTTCCACGTGACAGCTTCAGATCGTGCGCGAAACGAAGCAGAAATCAAAGGGGTCGAGATTCGCACCTACCTGGTCATCTATGAAGTACTTGATGAAACCCGTCTTGCTCTCGAAGGAATGCTAGCGCCCAGTGTGGTCGAAGAGGTGCAGGGATCGATAGAAATCCTCAAACTCTTCAAATCCTCAAAACTCGGAAATATCGCCGGTTGCATCGGGCGAACCGGAGTCCTCACCCGAAATGACAAGATCCGACTCGTCAGAGATGGGGTGGTGGTCCATGAAGGAAAGTTGGATTCGCTCAAACGTGTCAAGGATGACGTCAAGGAAGTTCGTGAAGGGTTCGAATGCGGAGTTGTCATCCAGGGCTACAACGACGTCAAGCCAGGAGACATCATCGAGAGCATCAAGGTCATCGAAACCAGCAGGAAATTCGATGAATCAGAATCCCTTTCGGAATAATCGATGAAGCCGATCCGGCGATCTCGAGTCGCCAGTCTGATCCGGGAGGAGGTCTCCCGTATCCTTCAGTCCGAACTGAAAGATCCTCGTATCGGGTTTGTCACCGTCCTGGCAGCCGAACCGACGGTGGATATCAAAGAATGCAAGATTTTCGTCTCGATCATGGGGAGCGAGGCCCAGCAGCGAACCTCGCTGAGAGGTCTGAACTCAGCTCGCGGGAAGATTCAGGCGCTGCTGACCTCCAGAGTCCGATTACGGGAAACTCCAGTCCTTCGCTTCATCCTCGACGAAAGCATTCAACGCACCCTCGAGATCGAAGAAAAGATCAGAATCGCCAGGCAAGGGGATGAACGAGCGGCACAGGAACGTGAATCTCGAACAGACGAGGAGCGCCACGAGAGGGAGCAGAAGGAGACTCCTTCTGAACAGGAGGACTAGAGATCCTCAATCCGATCGGGCCTGACCACCACGACCCGATCACGACCGCTCCTCTTGGCCCGGTAGAGCGCTGCGTCCGCTTCGTCGAGTAAGTCTTCCGAGGTAACACCTTCTCTGAGCGCGGTGACCCCCACCGATAGAGAGAGTTTCGAGACCTCTCTGGCTTTCCCATCCAGGAACCGGTTGTTCCTGAATTCTTCGAGCAGATCGCGCCCCTTGAGTTCCATATCTTGTAGATTCGATCCGGGCAGCAAGACCACGAACTCGTCTCCGCCATAGCGACATACGTGATCACTCTCGCGGAAGAAATTGGTCAAGAGGGACGAAACCTCTCGAAGCAAATCATCCCCGACGATGTGGCCGAGAACATCGTTGACTCCCTTGAAACCATCGAGATCCGCGAAAAGAACTCCCAGATCTCCTCCGTTGCGGAGCGCTCGACTGACCTCCTTCTCGAGTTGAGACCCGAGGTACAACCGGTTGGCGATTCCAGTCAGCGGATCGAGCAGGGCCTGTTGTTCCAGTTGAGCGTGCAGTCGCAGGTTTTGCAAAGTAAGGGCAAGGATTTCTCCGATGGTCCCAAGAACTTCTTCGTGCCATTCCATCAACAAGGGCGCTTCCTCGAGCAGTTTCAACTCCCTTGGATCGATACTGAGTTCAAGCAATCCTGCTGGAACTCCGCCTGCTACCGCCAATGGCAACCGTCTGCGACCTGGATCATCGGTGGTTTCTGGACCCTTGTTCGGCATCGTTGGATCGCTACACCATGCCAGCTCTTTGTTGCCATCGGTGTAACTCCAGATTTTCACATCTCGATATCCCAGGCCCTCGGAACAGAGCAAACTGCCAGCACGTTGAAAGAAATCGACCTCGTCCCGGACTCCGATCAGGAGCGTAGAAAGTCGTGGCGCAGTACGTATCTTTTCCGTCAGACGAAATATGCGTAATGAAGTGCGTACTGCATCATTGGCTCTTCTTTTGTGCTGTTCCATCTCCTGTTCGAGTCCCACACCACTCTCTTCGAGAACTTGAATCCGGTATACCCACCGTTCTTCACCCCTCGGGCTAAGGCGACGCCCTCCCATCACTGCAACCGGGCGCCAGGTATCCTCGTGGCGCATTTTCATCAGGATCGGTGTTGGATCTGCCTCTCCATCACCCCCCAGAGAGAGCAGCCGGTGCTGATCCTCTTCGTGGAAAAAATCGATCAACTCTCGATCCCTGATCTCTTCGGCCTCCGGGCAAGCCAGCAAAGACTGGCACGCCCTGTTGATCGCGATGATTTTCCGGCGAGGTCCCCTGGTAACGATCAGTGGATCCCCGAATAGATCGAGAATTAGACGAGACTCTCCCGGATCCGGCGGCAAAGGCCACTCACCGGGTCTCTTGCAGAGGAGAGGACGGGACATCCGGACCTTCTTCCTGGGCCAGGGCGCAGAAAGTTGATCCTTCTGCACAGAAGGATATCACGCAGATCGGGAATGAACCCCTCGGGTGGCGAGAGAGGTCCCTCTCTGCTAACGTCCACGACTGTCTGAACGGGGAGATCTGGAAGGAATTCCGCCTTGCTGGAGGTTCTGCGCGAAGCCGCACGGATCATCGAAATGGGTCAAAAAGCCGCCCTGGCGACCATTATCTCGACCACCGGATCCACTCCGGGCAAGGAAGGCGCCAAGATGCTGGTCAGGGCCGACGGTTCCACCGTTGGTACCGTCGGAGGAGGGTGTACCGAGGCGGATATCTGGCGA
>CAWLAN010000011.1:0-31342 GCA_963854815.1 Planctomycetes bacterium UBA1146 | reverse complement strand
GACCAGGTCACTCTCGAGCAAGCATTGCGACTGAGGGAATCAGACCAGGATCGGTACCTGGAACTCTCGATGGATGCGATGAGACGTCACTGCGAAGCCATCATCGGACTGCAAACTGCCGGATCCATCGCCTTCGATTACGGAAACAACCTTCGCGGTCAAGCCCAGGACGCCGGACTCGTGAACGCATTCGATTACCCGGGATTCGTGCCGGCTTATGTCCGACCGCTGTTTTGTCACGGCAAGGGACCGTTTCGTTGGGTCGCACTCAGTGGAGACCCGAGCGACATCCTTCGGACCGACCAGGCCATCCTGGATCTGTTCCCCGAGGACGAGCACCTGTGTCACTGGATCCGGACTGCGCAGGAGCGCGTCCACTTCCAGGGGCTGCCGGCGCGCATCTGCTGGCTCGGATACGGCGAGAGGGCTCGCTTCGGCCTCGCCATCAACGAACTGGTCGCCAGTGGCGAAATTTCGGCACCGATCGTCATCGGCAGGGACCACCTCGACGGTGGTTCGGTCGCCTCGCCAAACCGGGAGACCGAAGCGATGAAGGATGGCTCCGATGCCATCGCTGACTGGCCACTACTCAACCTGATGCTCAATGCCTGCAGCGGAGCGACCTGGGTATCTCTCCACCATGGAGGGGGTGTCGGTATCGGAAACTCGATCCATGCCGGCATGGTGATCGTTGCCGATGGAACCCCGGAAGCAGCCAGTCGACTCGAAAGAGTGCTCACCAATGACCCCGGGACCGGCATCTTCCGCCATGTCGATGCCGGTTATGAACAGGCCATAAGTTTCAGCGACCAACAGCAGGTGTGGATTCCGATGCGAGGAGGGAGGCCGCAATGAAGCCATCTGTCGACCTCCTCATAGAGGATATCGGGCGACTCGTTCCCGGAAAAACCGCACCTCTGGAAGGCGCCTCCGTTGCGGTCGATTCCGGAAAGATTCAAGCAGTAGGACCGGCGAGGAAACTCGCCGGTCTTTTCCATCCCGAACAGGTCATCGATGGGAGCGGTAAACTACTCAGCCCAGGATTCGTCGACTCTCACACCCATCTGGTGTTTGGAGGCGAACGCTCCAACGAATTCATTCAACGCTGTGCGGGCGCAGACTACGAGCAGATCGCAGCCGCCGGAGGAGGGATCCGCGCCTCGGTTCGAATGACCAGGGAAACAACTCTCGACCAGTTGCTCGAGGAGGCGAGACCTCGGCTACAGAGGATGGTCGCCTCCGGCTCTACCACCATCGAGATCAAGAGCGGATACGGACTCGATCTCGAAACCGAATTACGGATGCTCCGGGCGATCCGGCAGCTGGACAGTGAGTGCCCGGCTGAGATCGTTTCTACCTTCATGGGGGCTCATGAGATCCCCGATGAATGGCGCGATTCCCGACAAGATTACATCCGCATTCTGTGCGAGGAGATGATCCCTGCCGTGGCAGAGGAAGGTCTGGCACAGTTCTGTGACATCTTCTGTGAACGGGGGGTCTTCGATCCCGATGAGAGTCTTCGAATTCTCCGCGCAGGGATCGATCATGGTCTCAGACCAAAGGTTCACGCCGACGAGATGGCCGCCAGCGGCGGCTCCCTGGTGGCCGGAGAAGTTGGAGCGGTGAGCGCTGATCACCTGATGGAGATCACACCGGAGGGGATCGAGGCTCTGCGTGGGGCCAACGTCGTGGCGACCCTTCTTCCCGGGACCACTTTCTATCTGCGAAAACCCGGGTACGCTCCTGCTCGGTCCTTGATCGAAGCGGGACTCGAAGTGGCGATCGCAACAGACAGGAATCCTGGTTCCTGTACCATCGAGAGCATGCTCTTCATCATGGGATTGTCTGTGATGCAAATGGCAATGACTCCCCTGGAAGCGTTCCGGGCTGCCACTCACGCAGGAGCCAAGGCACTGGCGCGCGAAGATCTGTGTGGCTCCATCGAGGAGGGAAAACGAGCAGATCTGATCCTATGGGATGTGCCTGATGAAGAAGTTCTCATCCATGAATTTGCCAACGAGGTGCCGCGCACCGTCTGGACTTCGGGTCAAATCGTCTCCGACCTGCTGCCCGGAAGTAATCCACCGGTCGACCAACCGGATCAGGGAGTATGAAGCTTATGTCACAATTCATCGATCGTCTCAATCGAGCCATCAAGGCGCAGACATGGGACGAGTACGAAGAAGCCTGGCTTGATGCCATCGAGGCGGAAAACGTCAAGTTCTCCGAATACATCCAGGCGGCCAATGCAGCGATCGCCGCAGGACACGG
Organism: Planctomycetes bacterium UBA1146; assembly: GCA_963854815.1. GTDB lineage: Bacteria > Planctomycetota > UBA8108 > UBA1146 > UBA1146 > UBA1146. The sequence continues at coordinate 29,071 of CAWLAN010000011.1, read as the reverse complement.
CGAACGCGCCGGCCAGATGCTGGAACTGATTCACCAGTCAGGACTGACCGATTCCTTGTCCCCCGAGAAGAATGTCGAATTCCTCGAAACACTTACCTGCAGCCTGCCACGGAGCAAACCGACCCGAAAAATGCTACTGAAGAATTACCGGCAACAGTTTGGCCACATCGGTGGTTTCGACAATTGCATCGAAGCCTCTGGCCTGATGGATGGAACCAGACCGTCAGAAGTGATCCCCCTGTTCAAACGGATGATTCACTACCAACCGGGATCCTACGTCAAACACCGCTCCGGCTGGGGAGTTGGAATGGTCAAGGAACTCGATCCAGGCCTTGGCATCGCTACCGTCGACTTCGAGAAAAAAGAGGGGCACTCGGTCAAGCTGGATGCCCTGCCCCAGATCTGCGATCCCCTCGAGTCCGATCATTACCTGGTGATGGCCTGGAAGAAGCCGGAGGAACTGAGGAGAATCGCTGAGGAAGAACCTGTCGAGTTGATCAAACTGGTTCTGAGAACCAGCAACCGCCCATTCCCCCTCATCCGCATCCGCGAAGCGATCTCCGGGGTTGCGGTTCCTGCGACTTCCTGGAGTCGATGGTGGGCCAGAGCGAGAAACGCCATCAAGAAAGATTCGCTCATCGGCCAGAGCGGGGGCAAGAGCAACGAACTGTACCTGCTCGATGGTCCAGAAGCACTGACCACGAGTCTCGACCGGCGATTCGAGGGGCTCACTCCCAGCGAGCGCCTGAAGGCGCTTCGTGAATCTGTCACGGAACTGAGAAATGATCAGCACCATCTGCTCGAGGCACAGTACGTGACCCTGAGACGGGACATCGATCGGGGAGATCTGTCGATTTCCGAGCGAGTCTCGGGCCTACTTTTGCTCAAAAAACAGGCACCCAATGGTCAAGAGATCGCGGCGGTCCGAGCCCTCACGATGAGTACGAGCCATCCGGCCCACCTTCTCAACTCTCTGACCCGAGATGACGATCTGCGCGATACCATGGATGTGATCAGAGAACTCGACCCCGAAGGGTGGAAATCGACACTCGACGACTGTCTGCTACTGGCCGACGATTCCTTACGTGAACACCTGATCCGGGAAATCATCAGCAACCAGGGCATTGGACACCTCAATGACCTGGCCTCGGAGGTGCTGCGTCGACCGAGAAAATCACCACTTCTGTTCCTGTATCTGGCTCGCAAAGCAGCTTCAGCGAATCCCGGGCAGTTCTCCGTCATCGAGGGGGTCTCCCCTTCCGATCTGTTTCGGCAGGCTCTGGCTCTTTTCGACCGCCTCTCGCTCGAGAGCGAGGGGAATCGTAAGGACGTGAGTCTGACAACAACTGTGAAGCGGTACAAACAACACCTCGCCATGAAACCCTTTTCACTGCTGACCAGGATCCTGGAACAGGGCGCCATCGCCGATGCCAGGGAGATCTTCATCCAGTTGACCGGCTCCAGATCCCTCAGTGCTTCGAACCTGGAGAAGGTCACGGCGATCATCCTGCGCAAGTTCCCCAAGGCTCTGGCAGGACAACATTTCCGCCGGGCCGCATCCGCTTCCGATTCAGCCATTTACTCGACTCAGTTTGGAATGGACAAGATTGGCTCCGAACTCGAGGAGATTCGTAACGTCAAACTACCCGAGATCTTCAAGGCGATTGGTGATGCAGTAGCCATGGGAGACCTGAGCGAGAACGCCGAATACACCTCGGCCATCGAGGAAAGGGAAAATCTCAACCGGCGAGTAATGGAACTGCAGAGGGATCTGGATCGAGCCAGGCTCATCGATCCCTCAGAGGCAAGCATCGATCAGGTAGGGCTCGGTAGTAGAATCAAAATCATGAATCTGACGACCGATACGGAAGCCACTTACTGGCTGCTGGGACCCTGGGATGGAGGACCGGAACAGGGAGTACTCTCCTACCTGTCACCGCTGGGAAAGGCTCTCTTGCAAAAAAGTGTCGGGGAAGAGGTCGAGGTCGAACTCCCCAATGGCACCCAGTTGGTGAAGATAGAGAAGATCAGCCGCGGCGAGATTCCCACGGCCAAGAAGTAACCAACACGGCAACAACAGCACTGCACCTACCGCGCCGGCGACTCACTGACAGGCCCCATCACCTGTTCGAGAAGAACGGTGGCGAATGATCCGGCCGGCAAGGTGAAACAGAGCAACAGGGCCTGCTCGGGCTGTTCCCAGATCACTTCAGGATCCCGTACCAGAATCCTGAGCGAGCGGCGCGTCCCGTCCAGTTTCAGTCCCCGCACATGGGAGACCCAGGACTCCGGACGCAGACCCTCCGAGATCAGCACGGCACTCTCGATTCTCCCTGCCTCACCGGCTGGCAAATTCATCTTGCGGCCGAAGATCGGTCCCGTCGGTGAGATCTCCCCCTTCAGCGCTCGCTCCTTCTCACGCTCAGTCGCCGCCTCGTCGAGGTCGACGTGAAACCGCGAGCGACTGCCCTCGAACTGGCAGACATCCCCTGACCAGGGCACCCGGAACGCATCGGGAGATCTCGCTATGCGCTCCATCAACACCCAGTTGAACAATTCGGCCTGGTAAGCGGAGTAATACATCCTGCGAAGAGGAGCGGGAATCCTCCTGACAGCAGCCCTGAAGTTGCCGGGATGGGTTCTCAAAGAAGAGAGCAATCCAGATTCTGCGTTTCTTCCCGGCGGCAAGCGCCGGTGCGCTTCCTGGATATCTCCGGCAGCGTAGGCTTCGCGGTAATCCTCCTCGACACCGTCGCGAGGAGAAAGTAACAGATCGACCACCTCTGCAACCTGTCGCCTGAGTAGACACGATCCGATCCGGGCGCCATCTCCATGGATTCCAAACCGCTGCGGACCGTAGAAGTTCGGCATACCATTGCAGGCCAATTCATCGACAACGTGTTTCGCATCATCGATAGTGCTGGCCTCGAGCTGGCGGATGCGGATCTCGAAACGGTTTCCCTCCAGGTGCCCGGTACGAATTTTGTTCTTGTGGCGCTGAAGACTCACAACCCGGATCCACGGCGCATCGATACTGGCAACCTGCGCATCGGAGAGTGCCGCTACAGAGAAGGTCTGGATGGTGATCGCCCTCTTGTCCTTGAACCCGGCGAAACCGACCGAGTCGGGGCGGACTCCCATGACCCGGGCGATGTGATCCCTGGCCTGGATGGTCGTTCGATTGCTCTTCTCGATGGTGATATAGAGATGCTCCCCGGCGCCACAGGGTGTGTAGAGGGGAATCTCGGTGACCCGGAAATCCTCCCAGCGCTCGCGGATCACACCGCCCGTGGGACGAACATCCGGAAGTAGTCGCGGCGGACTGTAACCAGAGGATCGATCGGTACGCAACACTTCGGAGGGATCCACCTCGAGCAATTCATCACCGGTGATTTCACTCTGATTCATGCTGCCCGGGCTCCCGATCAGGAAGTTGGAGGGGAACCGCCACCGCCGACGGAAAACGATTGTTCTATCACCTCGGCGGGACATCCCGACACGATCGTACCCGCTTCCACGTCCGAGATGACAATCGAACCCGGCAGTACCAGTGCTGCCTGTCCGACGACCCTTCCCTCCAGCACCCGGGATCCTGATCCGAGATGGACTCGATCCCCGATCCTGGCCCCGTCATCGAGGGTCGCTCCTGCATCCAGCACTGCAGCGTCTCCACAGCGGGCGCCGATGCCAAGACGAGAACCAGGCAACAGCAACGAGCCGATCCCTACCGAGGCAGCAGATTCGATGATGCAACCCTGGGTGATGACTGCACCCTCACGCAGATCAATATCCGGTGCCATCACTGCGCTCGACGAACAGAGTCCTTGCAGCACCGCCCCGGCCTGACGGCAAACCCCCACTGCTTCCCATCGATCGATGGGGCGAGCCAGAGCCAGCACCAGCGATCTGCCGTACTTCTCGAGCAGTGCCCGGAGATCGGTGCTAGAGCCCAGCAATCGGGATCCCTCGAGCTGCTGGGCGTCGATCAGATCTTCATCAATACGGTCGTGTCGCTGCCAGCGCACCACTCCCGCCAGCGGCTGCTGCTGCTCCTCCAGCAGCGTCAGAACCCGCCGTAACTCCACTCCTTGACCCAGTACGATCAGTCCAGCACTCGACAACGGAAACTCCCTATCGCACGGCTCCTTCGGCCAATACGCGCCCAATAGCGCCCAAATAGTCACTGCTGGTATAAATGATACAAGTGACGGACGGGTTCGGCATCTGGTGTCTGGAACTGTACTGGAGATTGCCCGGCATCATGCCACTTTCGTGCCGCTCAACGTCACCTGAGGCTAGGATACGCCCGATGAGTTCGTTTCAGCCGACCAGCGACTGCGGGAGGAAAACAGGCCGATGTCAACTCGACCGAGCCGGCAGCTGGAAACCTTCGAAAACCCCGAGCCGGGACGAGATTACCTCATCCGGTTCGATTGCCCCGAGTTCACCTGCCTGTGCCCACTCACCGGTCAGCCCGATTTTGCCCGCTTCGAACTGGAATACATCCCCGCTGCGCAGTGCATCGAGAGCAAATCATTGAAGCTCTACCTGTGGTCCTATCGAGACGAGGGGGCCTTCCACGAAGCGGTGACCAACCAGATCCTCGACGATCTGGTCGGAGCCTGTTCACCGCGCTGGATGAAGGTGACCGGTCATTTCTTCGTCCGCGGCGGCATCACCCCCACCATCACCGTCGAGCACGGCACCCGTTGCTGATCCGATCGAAACTTGACTCCGAACATCTGTTCGCCATGCTGGTGACGGCTTCAACTCCCTGACTTCGGAGGTGCTCCTGATCACGAAATCCTCACCCCACCAGGACCCGGGTTCCAAACGACCCCTGACCGGGACTCGTGCGCGGGTTCTCGATGCCATCCGGGCCGGAGTCCAGCAAGGTCGGCGTGCCACGATTCGGGAAATCGCTGCCCAACTGGGACTCTCTTCCCCCGCTTCAGTGCACAGACACCTGCGCCGTCTCGAACAAGACGGTTTCATCCGCCGAGATCCGCACGGTGGTTCACGCAGTTGGATGCCTGCTGAACCGGGTTCGATTCCGATCGTCGGCATCATCGCCGCAGGAGAACCGATCGAAAGCTGCACCGATGTCGGCGATCAACCTCGCCGATGGCTCGACATCGCTCCGCAAGCCTTCGCGACTTCCGGTGTCGTCGTGGCACTGAAGATCGAAGGCACGAGTATGCAAGATGCGGGGATCCTGTCGGGGGATCTGGCCATCGTCCGTCGCCAACCGACGGTCGAGAATGGCGAGATCGCCGCCGTCACCGTCGATGGACAGGGCACCCTCAAAACCGTGCGACTGGAAACGAGTCGCTCTGGCAGGAGAACTCGCCATAGGGTGCGACTGGAAGGTGCCCATCCCGAGTTCGAGGACATCGCGGTCGACCCAGAAAAACAGCCGCTCGAGGTGTTCGGAAAACTGGTCGGAATCATCCGTCACTTCGATCGACGCTGACCAGGAGAAATGATGGCGGAGATCCGCGAGGAAGAGATCCACGAATCCCTCGATGAGGTGGTCGCCTGCTTTCGCGGCGGCAAGATCGAGATCCGTTCTCTGTGCTGGCGTGGCCGTCACCACATCGTCAAGCAGATGCACGCCAGTTGGATCGATCGGGCCGTCGAGCCGCCCGTCCACGGCTTCACCGTCACTCTCGAAAGCGACGATCTGATGGAACTGGCCTACCAGGAGGGTGATCTGGACTGGCGATTGGAACGACTGCTGCTCCAGTAGCCAGCGCAGTGGTCAACAGTAGGTTCCGGCAGCGGTGATTCCCTCAGGAACCCGCTTTCGTCCCGGAGAAGGACCCATCCACATCGTAGAAACGGCCTGCCCCATCCTTTGCCAGCCCCTCGAGGAAGGCGCGATTTTCGCCGCGGATCCGACCGACCGAGAGCACGTGAATCCGTGCCTGCCCCCAGCGATTCCAGCGTCGCACATGCCAGCGCAATCGATCACCGTTCTGAACCTTGCCCTCGGTGGGAGCTCCTTCCGTCAGCAGCATCACGGTATCGGTCCCCGCCTCCAGAACCGCACGTCTCAAAGGTCCGTACAGATTTCCACGCGCCGCTCCCCGACCCGATGGAACCTGCTGTTTACGGATCTTGTCGGTGAGTACGCGGATGCTTCTGGCGAGAGGTTGAACACGGGGCAAGGCCGCCTCGCTACGACTGCCGAAATGAACCACCTGGACCAGTGCATCTCCCGGCAGTTGGCCGAGAACTCGCAGCAGTTCTTTACGAGACACATCGATGCGTCGAGGGCCTTCCCCGTCGAACTGACCATCGACGGTTCGTGACATTCCACCGGAAACATCGGCCAGAAATACCAACCTCTTCGAATCGAGGGGTACGCCGTGATAGCGCACCACTCGCGTCTTGCCCTTGTCCTCGGGAGACTTCGCGTCAGGATTCTCATCCTGACTGGAATCGGTCCCGGAAGACTCCGCGATCCATGCCTCCTTGCGTGCCGACCACCATGATTTCCACGCATCCAGGTGCGGCGGGATCCCCGGTTCTGCGGTGATCGTACCGAGAGTGGACCACATCCGTTCGCGCGTGGCCCCTTGCAGTGGCTCCGCGGCAGCCAGCAATTCGGTGATGAACTGGGCTCGTTGCGACCGGGGGAAAGCCGTCAGGTTGTCGGCCAGGACCCCGAGAGCAGCGCGTAAGATCCGATGTCCCCAGATCCCCTGACGATCCCTCCACGGCTCGGTGATCGCCTCGAGAGCGTGCTGGCATGCTTGTTCCTGATCGATCAGGGCGAATCCCTGCAGCGCTGCGATCCGCAGCGCCGGAAGTTTCTTCTCTCGCAAAGCACTCTCGAGCAGCGGCACCGCCCGCTGGCTGTCTTGATGGGCCAGGCAACGCAACGCTTCGCCTCGAATCCACCAGTTGCGTTCTCTCTTGGCCAGCTGCTCGATCAGTCGCAACGACTTCGAATCGAGCGAACCCGATGGCAATGCGCCGATGGCCCCCAACGCCATCTCACGGGCCTCATCGACATCGGAACCGACCGCAACCGCCAGCAAGTCGGGAAGCACATCCGGATCGGGTCGATGGAGAAAAATCTCCGCCAGCATCTCATCGACGAAACCCGATCCTCGGCCCTTGTTTGTCGAAAAGCCGCTGCGCAGGGTTTTTCTTTGATCCCAGCTCCACTTCTCGACGATCTCCTCGAACACCTCGTCGCGAACGGTCCCCGAACGATCGTCGAGTAGTTCGATCACCTCGGCCACCGGCTCCGGTCCCTGTCGAACGCGATTTCTCGCATCGCGGGCAGCATCCCTTTGCTTCTCCACCGAGCGTTCTGTATCGACCCGTTCCAGCGGAGCCACGGGAACCTGGGCACAGACAGTTGTTCCCATCGGTGAGCAAACACCAGCCGATAACAACCAACTCACGACAATTGCTGCTGTCCTGGGGTCCAAAGGGTAAATCAACTTCGATTCCTCTCCGGCGCTAATGTACCGTCGGGGATCATAAAAAAAACGCCCGGCCATCTCTACCCTTGCTGTACCCGCATCCGGACGACAACATCCTGTCTCCTGGAAGATGAAAGGCAGCAGGTTGAATCCTGAGCGAAGCCAGAAAATAGCGCTGTTGGTGGCATATGCTGGAATTTGCCTGTTGCTGGCCGGCTGCAGCAGCCAGCAACTTCGTGTCCACGGTAATGACTTGTGCGATGCTGTTCGGCTCCGCATAGGAGCCGGAGTCGGGCTCTACAGCGAGGTGCAGATCACTTGCTGGATCCACCCGGCGGTCGGCTTCGCCGATGCCAACCTCTCCCCTCGCTACACCATCGGCTGGGATCCGCGCCCCGGACAACCAGCCGGGACGCTCCGGACTGCCGCATTCCCGACCTTGCTTGTAGCCTTCCCCTTCTATCATCGGTACTGGCAAAAGGCAGGTTTCGGAGATCACTACTCACCGAAGCACGGCCTGCTGGCCGGAGCAATACTGATGGGAAACCACTACGTCGAGGGAGAATCCTGCTCCATGTTGCGTCTTCACCGCAATATTCCCAATCCGATGCTCAAAACAGATCCTCGACTGGAGGCACTTTCCAGAACTCAACGCCACAGTCGCGACTCGTGGATCGCAATATCCGGTACACTGGGGGTGTTGACTTTCGATGCCGGGATCAACCCGCTGGAGATCCTGGATGCCATCACCGGGCTGGTTTCGATCGACCTGCTCGGTGACGATGACCGTGGCACTGAAGATGTCACCACCAACCCGGAAGAAGCGCGAAAAGCCGATCACGACGAATAGGACTCCAGATGCAGATGATCGAACTACTGCTGATCCCCGCTCTCCCGTGGATTGTGGCGATCGTTCCGGCACTGGTCCTGATGTTCCTGGGCCACTGTCGATGGGCGTGGGTGCTGGCCGGCGCGATCGGTTGCGGATTCATCTGGTCTGACGATCCTGAAACGGTATCGATGGTCGGCCGCATCTTCACAGTGATCTACCTGGCTGCACTGGTGTTCGGTTTCATCGGTGGATTACGGCGCGTCATGCTGACCTTTCCGGTGATGAGAATCGTTCGTAATCTTCTCCCGACCATCAGCGACACGGAACGAGAAGCACTCGATGGCGGAACCGTGGGCTGGGATGGAGAACTCTTCAGTGGTGCTCCCGACTGGAAGGATTGGTTCTCCCGGGGCACCTCGGAACTGTCCGCCAGGGAGCAGGAATTCCTCGACGGTCCGGTCGAGAAACTGGTGCACCTGACCGATGCCTGGAGAGACCGGCAACGCGGATCGCTTTCCGACGAGACCTTCGATTTTTTGGCAGAGCATGGCTTCTTCGGCATGATCATCCCGCAGCGTTACGGAGGGCTGGGCTTCTCGGCTACGGCGATGGCGGCCGTGATCTCGCGGGCGACCACGGTCAGTAATGCGCTGGCGGTCACCATCATGGTTCCCAACTCGCTGGGCCCGGGAGAACTGTTGCTCCATTACGGCACCGAGCAGCAGAAAGACCGCCTGCTTCCGCGGCTGGCGAAGGGCGAGGAGATGCCCTGTTTTGCCCTGACCGAACCGGGAGCGGGTTCCGATGCTGCCGGCTCGATGACGAGCCATGGAATCGTCGTCAAGGAAGAAGTGGACGGTGAACAAGTACTCGGGATGCGCCTCAACTGGGAGAAGCGCTACATCACCCTGGCTCCGCGGGCGACCCTCATCGGGGTCGCCTTCCGACTCTACGATCCGGATCAGTTGCTCGGTGATGAGCAAGAGATCGGAATCACCTGCGCACTGATCCCGGCCGATACTCCCGGCGTAGAGACCGGCCTGCGACACGACCCGCTCGGGGTACCGTTCCTCAACGGACCGACCAGTGGTAAAGACGTGTTCGTCCCCATCGACGCCGTCATCGGCGGCGAGAGTGGCTGCGGCAAGGGCTGGCGCATGCTGATGCAGTGTCTCTCTGCCGGTCGAGGAATCTGCTTACCGTCAAGTTCGGTGGGAGGTTCCCAGTTGTGTCTGAGGGTCGCCGGCGCCCACGCCTCGGTACGTGAACAGTTCGGACTCCCGGTCGGCCGTTTCGAGGGTGTACAGGAGCCGCTGGTCCGTACCGCCTCGACTTGCTACGGCCTCGATGCTCTGTGTTTATCTTCCACACTCGCCGTCGACAGCGGTGAAAAACCCGCCGTCGCCAGCGCCGTGGCCAAGGTCTATGCCACCGAGAAAATCCGAGAAGTGGTCAACGACTGCATGGACGTCGTTGCCGGCAATGCCATCTGTCGCGGACCTCGTAACGTACTGGCGAATGCTTACTCGGCGGTACCGGTGGGAATCACCGTCGAGGGAGCCAACATCCTGACGCGGTCGATGATCATCTTCGGCCAGGGTGTGATTCGCTGCCATCCGTTCGTGAACGCAGAACTCGCCGCCATCGAGAACAAGGACCTGGCCGCCTTTGACCGCGCCTACTGGGGTCATGTTGGATCGGTCGGCTCGAACATGGTTCGGACCGCGGTCCATCGTCTGACCGGCTCTCGTTTCGCGCCGAAACATTTCGATGGCGCCATCGGGCGCTGCCACCAGCAACTGACCGGGCTCTCGTCGGCTTTTGCTCTCGCCTCGGATGTTGCCCTCGGTACGCTCGGTGGATCCCTCAAGTTCAAGGAACACCTGACCGGCAGACTGGCGGACGCCCTCACCGGGATGCTGGTGGGATCGGCTGTTCTCAAGAAATATCACGATGACGAACGCCCCCAGCGCGATCGGGATGTGGTGCTCCATCAGTTGCAAACCTGCGTCATTCTTATCGAGCAAGCTCTCGGCGGATTCGTGATGAACCTGCCGAACCGCCCCGCTGCCTGGATGATGCGAATCCTCGGAGTGCCCATCCGGGCTGTCAGTGCGGCTCCTTCGGACCAACTCTGTGATCGAATCGCCAAGGAATTGCTCGATGGCTCGCCACTGTGGCAACACCTGACCCGGGACGTACTGGCGCGCCCGCAAGGATCTCCGGGACTGTGGACTCTCGAAGATGCGCTCGAGAAGGCGGTCGCGACCAGGGGTGACCGGGCTTCCCTGAAAGTAGCCATCCGTGCGGGAAAACTGGACAAGTCGCCCATCTCGACCCTCACCCAGCGTGCGGTGGATGCGGGGATCATCGATGAAGATGCCGCGGAGCGGCTGATGGTTGCCGAGCGTGCCCGCAACGATGCGATCGCGGTCGATTCATTCCCGGCCGGAGCGTCGCCCGCCGCCGAGCCTTACCCCACCGACTCCGCCACCAACATCATCGCCGAGGAAGACAACTGCTAGTCCGCGTTCGATTGCACCTGTTCTCGGGCTCCAGGAAGAACCCTATGCAAGGCGGGCAACAACACCAACGCGCCGATCATGTTCCCTGCGAACATGAACGCCAGCAGCAATCCCATGTCCGCCTGCAACTTCAGATCGGAGAAGATCCAGGTCGCCACCCCTAGCGCCAGGGTCAGACCGGTCACCAGCACCGCGTTTCCGGTTCTACGCAGGGCGATCAGATACGAATTCTCGAGGGTCGCCCCCTCCCGCCTGGCACGTAGCATCTGGTTGGTGATGTAGATGCCATAATCGACCCCGATGCCGACACCGAGAACCGCCACCGGAAGGGTAGACACCTTGAGACCGATCCCGAACAGCACCATCACCACGTAGCAAAGTACGCTGACCAGCACCAGCGGTAGAATCACGCACAGAGTCGCTCGCACCGAACGAAACGCCAGCAGTCCCAATGCGATGACCACCAGGTAGATGGTGACGAGCATCTCCATCTGTGCCGCAGCGACCACCTGGTTGGTGGCAGCCATCACACCAACGTTTCCGGTAGCGAGCCGGAACCTGGCATCTTCGCGGCCAAAATCCTCCTGGAACTGTTCCACGGCAGCGGTCACCCGCTCGATGGTCTCGGCGCGGTGATCCTCGGTGAAGATCAACACGGGGAGAACGCTCGCATCCGAGTTCAGCAATCCGGTGGCAGTTTCGATGCGATTCGTTGATTGCATCAGCATGGCACTATTTCGGGGCAATTCGCGCCACTTGGGAGAGCCCTCACTCCAGGCGGCCGCAAGAATCCTCGCCACCTGCGGCAGAGAGATGGTCGAGCTAACACCCTCGACCTGTGAAATACGCCACTGAAACTCATCGATGAGATCCATGACGGAATGATTGATGCTCGCATCCGGGACCGTCTCGACGATCACGGTGATCAGATCGACCCCGATCGAGAAGGAACCGGCGATGGTTCTGGTATCGATGTTGTAACGCGATTGCTGGCGCAACTCCGGTAGGCCCTCGTCGGCATCGCCGATGATCACATCATCTGCATGCTGCAAACCCAGAACCAGGATCACCACCGCCGTCACGACCAGCACGGAAGCCACCGGTAGGCGAGTAGAACGAGCCAGCAATAACCACAGTTTTTCGCGAACCGGAGTTCTGTTCGAGAGTCTCTGTCTGAACTCCTCGGTTGCCTCGATCCCCCCGAGCAGTAACGGAAGCAGTACGAATCCGGTAGCAAAGATCAGGGTGACACCCACCGCCGACATCACCGCAAGATCCTGGATCACCCCGATCTCGATGAACAACAAGGTGAGGAATCCGATCGAATCGCTACTGAGTGCGACAAAACCGGGTAACAACAATTGACGGAAGGCCAAGCGGGCAGCGTTGAGCGGATTTTTTTCGGAAGCCAGCGCTCCGGCAAAGGCACCCGTCATCTGGACCCCGTGTGACATGCCGATGGCAAAGATCAAAAACGGCACCAGGATCGACATCGGGTCGAGTCCGTAGCCGAGTGTGGTCAGCGCTCCCATCGTCCAGACGACCGCGAGCAGAGAGCAGGCCATCGGCAACAAGGTCAATTTCCAGGATCCGGAAAATAACCTGACCAGGAAAGCGGTCACCAGCAACGAAACCGCGAAGAAGGCGATCACCATCTTGGCACCACCGGCGATGTCGGAAATCGCCTTGGAGAATCCGATGATGTGGATATCGATGTCATCGTCGAGGAACGGGGTCCGGATCTGATCTTCGAGCAGATTGCCGACCTCGATGGGATCGGGCGCCTGCTTGGTCACCGGATCGATCTCGACCAGCGTCGCGGTCACCATCGCCGCGGAAAAATCGTTGGCGACGAGACGACCCACCTGACCCGAGTAGAGCACGTTCTGGCGCACCTGTTGGGCCATCTCCTCGGTTGGACTCCACTCCGCCGGCACCACGTTACCGCCCTGGAATCCGCCTTCGACGATGCGTACAAAACTGACGTTGGGCGTGAAGATGGATGTGATGGAAGTACGGTTCACCCCCGGAACCTCGCCGAGGGCGCGGGTCACCAGCCGCACCCGTTCCAGCGATGCCGGATCGAACAGGTCGCCATCTCTGGCGCGTACAGTGATCAGAAGTCGATTCGCTCCCCCGAACTGTTCGCGGTGTTCGAGGAAGGTCTCCATGTAGGGGTGGCGAAGTGGAAGTTGTTTCTCGAAACCCGCATCGATGGCGAGACGCCCGGCCTGGACTGTAAACCCTATGGTGACGATCCCGAGCAACCACAGCACCTGGCGGCGATGGTCAAAGATGAGTTTTTCGAGCAAGGCGCCGATCATCGCCCTTCCCCATCCGCCTCGAGTTTCTCGCCCGGGCGCAATTGGATTCGATATCCCTTTTCACCGACCACCAGTATCGAACCATCCGGAAGTCCCACCGCCGAGGAGAGCAGTCGGCGTTCCCCTGGCGACTGATCCTGCCACTGTCCATCGGCGCTGCGAATCAGCACCCGCCCTTCATCTCCGACCACCACGACTTCGCCACCGGCGAGGGTCGAGCCCCCGAACAGCGAAGCCTCGGAACCAGCATCGACCCGTTTCCAGTCACCGCTGTTTCCCTCCCACAGATTTCCGCGCAGCCCCAGCAGCAGCAGATCGCCAGAAACGTCGAGCGGAATGACATGGAAGAAGGTGCCCTGGTAGGGGCTGTCGGCGGCTTCCCAACTTGCTGCGGCATCCTGGCTGTGGAAGATCGAACCGAACTCACCGACGATAACGAGCCCGGATCCCGTCTGCTGGATGGCGTAGAGGTGAGGACCATCCTCGGAGATCACCTCCAGTCGCCACTGCTGTCCTCCATCCTCGCTGATGAGAACGGTGCCAAAAGAACCGACGGCGATCACCTTGGCGCCGTCGAGAGCGATCACCGAGAAGAGCGCCAGGTCCGCTTCCGGATCACGATGAACCAGTTCCCAGTTGAGGCCAGAATCACGCGAGCGCAACACCGTCTTGTCATGCCCGACGGCATAGGCGAGCCCATCTTCACCCAGCACCACCGAACAGAGCATCCGGCGAGTGGGCGCCTCGATCTGCTGGAAATTTTTGCCCGCATCGGTGGAGCGAAAGATCAACCCACGCTCGCCCACCAGCAACACAAGGTCATCTCGAACCGCAGCAGCGATGAACAGGGCTTTCGCTCCCTTGGGTGCTGGATGGGAACGATCAGGTACGTTTTCAGGATCCTGGCTAACCCCGATCGAAGTTCGTCCCTCGATACGGTCCGAGAACGGCAATCCCGAGCAGACCAGGATCATCAGCAGTGCAGCGATGAAAACCAGCAGTCGAGACCGCATCGGTATCCCTTCCAGGGGCTCAGGATGAGAGAGAGCCGCACGAACGGGCACTTGCCACCGTTCGCCCGGCTACCTTCCCCTCTTGCATCTTGGTCTAGCGACGACCCCTTCTCGCCAGTGCCGCTGGCGAGAAATCCTTGTCCTTGAAGACAACGTCGAAGCGCTCCACCTGACCGGCGGCACTGATACCGATGGTCAGGTAACGACCGTTCTGGAGATCGTAGTGGGAGATCATGGTGTCGTACATGGCCGGAATATCGTAGTAGATGATCGGGTACGCCTCGGAGACGCGCCAGATCTTACCGGAGTTGTCGTACTGGTCGATGACCAGCGCCTGCCACGAATCCTCATCGAAGTGGAAGGTACGACGAGAATAGAGGTGGCTGGTACTCTTCTTGACCGTCGCCTCGACGACCCACACCCGGTGATGCTCGTAACGAAGCAGATCCGGGTTGAGATGGCCAGCACGAATCAGGCTGTCCGGATCGACCTCGGCGTTATGCGCCCGATAGCAGTTGTAAGGAACGATCATCTCCTTGCGCCCGACGAGTTTCCAGTCGTAGCGCTCCGGGCTACCGTTGAACATGTCGAACTGGTCATTGGTACGCTGTCCGTCACTGGCCGTACCGGGGTTGTCGAAGGCGACCTGTGGCGCACGGCGCACCCGACGGAGACCGATGTTCCAGACCCATGCCTGACGCGGATCCTGGGCCTGATCGAGGGTCTCGTGGACGTGCAATTTGATCCCCGCCAGACGCGGAGGCGAGAGCACTCCCTGATAGAACTTGGCGAGGATGTTATCGGAGTTGGCCGAGGTCATCCCCTCGCGGTTGTAGCGCCACAGAACCTGCTCCTCGATACGGACCATCGTGTAGTCACCATCGGGTCTAGGAGCAACCTGCCCGATGGTCCTCTGGATCGATTCTCCGCGGTAGCGCAGCATATGGTTCCAGATCCCGTGCAGTCCATTTTCCGGAATGGGGAAGGGAGAGGTGCGGCGACAGTTGATGACACCATTACCATCAGGAGTCAGTGAAGCGGTCGAGGCGTTCTCCACCACAGCGGCGTAGATGTCCTCGGGATAGGCAACGGTCCTGCGCGATGGGTACACATCCATGTACCAGCTGTCGGGATAGCGCTCGAACATCGCCATCTGACCGGCAGAGAGGAACTGGGCGTAATCCTCGTAATTACTGCCATCGACGCGATAGAGTGGCTTGTCGCCGGGAAACGGATCGGCGTAGTGCTGGCCCGCTTTCCAGCCGGGGATGGGCGCCTTGATACCGCCTTCCCAGGGAGGAATGGTGCCACTGGCGGTTCCTGCCTGGATCGCTCCCATGGCAGTGAGCCCTTTGCCGAGCTGAGCGCTACCATCCTGGGACACTTCGGCCGGTGCCGCTGCCACGAAACAGATGGCCGCGGTCAATAGGACACCGAGCGTCATTTCACGTTTCAGCATCTGTGCCTCCTCTAGTAGGAATAACTCCAGGTCAGGGACATGAAGTCGCGGTCATTCCGCAGGTTGTAACGTCCCCCTCCGTAGGAGTTGGTGTAGCCGAACTTGACATCCCACACTCCCAGTGAACCGAGCGTCAACGAAGTGGTGAGAATCTTCCGGTGCTCGATGAAGTTCGCCACCGGTATCGGCGAAGTTCCTTCGATGTCATGGTAGAAGGCGACCTGAGGGGTCAACGAGAGCGATCCGACGGCGTTGTAGTAAGACCCACGCACCAACACCCTGTAGCCCATCGACAATTCGTCCGGGAAACCCGAAACAGGCTCCGTTCCCGGCTGGACGCCCAGGGCGGTGTAAAGGTCAGTAGCGCTGGTATTGGTTCCCGTGGCCTCGTAGCGGAATTCTGCCTGATCCTCGAACGCGTGGACAAAGGTGGCCCCGAACTCACCCACCATCGCAATCTGATCGGCACCCAACCAGCCGGACACGAGTTTGGTGAGCGTGAACTGCGCCTGGGAGACGTCCTTGCGCACGAAGCCATGGATCAACTCGTTGTAATCGAATGGGCCGATGGTGCTCTGTCCGAACACAGAATTGAGTGGCGACAAGGCGGCAAACAGGATCTCGACATCGTCGACCTGCAGCGGCTGATCGAGATGCAGCGAGTATTCTCCCTGCAGAGCGATCCCGGTATCGAACAGGTCGGTGTTGAATCCGATCCCCGTCGTTCTGATGTCCTCGGGAAACTCGAGGAAGTACTCCGCCGAGGCGCCGTAGTCGCCCGCAGCAACCCCCGCTGCGGTACCGGTCATGGCGCTGATGATGGGGAGACGACTATGGAGATGGGTGTAGAAGAAACTGAGTTCGGTTCCGCCCATCAGATCACTGAACCAACGAGCCGATAACCCGTATTGACCCATATCATCCGGGGTTCGATCACCGGTGCGTTCCACCATCACTCCAACCGGCGAGTTATAGCCAGGAACCGAGGCTCCCGGAGGATTATCTTGAATATAAACATCATCGGGAGTTCCCAGGATTCCATCCGGCCCTTCAGGCGTCTGCCCGAAGCCAAGCAGAACGAAGTTGCCCCCGGGAGAGGCGATGTCGGTGATGGAGAAGAAGGTTCCGAGCGGTTCCAGCCGCGTCGGACGCCAACCGAGCTGGTAGAAGCCCTGCAGCGAGACCGAATCGGAGATGTCGTAATCGAAGCGAGCAGCCGGGATCGGCACCAGCGCTTCCTTCAACTCCGAGCCCGCAGCGCGCAGTTTGGAGACATCGACCGGGTTGATGGTATTGAGACCATTCTGGATGAAGGTGCTCTCACCCCAGTTGATCACCTGGCTGCCGAGGGTCACCGTCAACGGATTGTCGCTGGAACCGTAGTCGTGGCGAACCCAGGCATCGAGCAGGACCGCGTTCATTCCGGCGAATCGCTCCGCGGTTCCACTGAGTGCTGGTCGACCGGTCTTCAGAACATCGCCTTCGGTCACGGCGAAGTCACGGAAGTAGAAGCCACGGACGAAGACCGCGTAATCGTCGTAATCGAAGGAGATCTCGTGGAGAATCTTGAAGTTGGTCGAGAAGATGTCTCCGTTGTCGAAGTTCAGGTTTCCATCGTCTCCGTTGAGGGAAAACCCGGTGCCTCCGTTGTTGGCTCCGATGATGCTCTGATCACGATCCGAAACTCGCCACGCGATCCCTATGGTTGCAGTGGTATCGAAATGACCCGTAACTCTTCCACTGAGAAGATCGAATTCGATGGCTCCCGCAAAAATGGGAGTCAAGGCGAAGAATGCCACGAGCAGAAGGACTCGAAGTCGATCGCTCGTCACAAGCGGGGAATAGTACCCTCGCATCCGGTGCACCTCCTTGCTGAGGATTCACGCTGTTGGGTTCAGCGGTGAACTGACGGACACCCGACCCATTCATCGACGCACACTTCTTCCGGCGAGGAAGTTCACAAGAGAAGCCCAGGGAGCATTTCAGCCCCGACAGAACCCCCTCATCCGGCATCCGGCCAGAGCACGGAAAAAACCGGCGCCGACAGCAGCGGCATCGAAGGGGGAAGATACGGGATCGGGTGGGGCTCTCACAAGTAAGATCTGATGTGGTCACGGGACCGATCCTGCTGCACAGTGCCCGCGTGCGACCGAGAACTATCGCACAGCCCCGGTGAAGGGAGTCCGATGGCCACGGGAAACGCAGGTGAGGAGGACCAGGACCAGGATTACTGGCCCATCGAGATCCCCATCTCGGTCGCCTGGGGAGACATGGATTCGCTCGGACACGTCAATAACACCCGATTCCTGCGCTGGTTCGAGGATGCCAGGATCGAGCTGTTCCGTCGCATCGGCACCCTGGAACTGGCACCTGGCAGCACATCCGGGCCGATTCTGGCCCGGGTCGAGTGCGTCTTCCGGTCGCCGGTGCGCCATCCCGATGTCATCACTTCCCGGATCCGCTCCACCGACCTCGGAACCGACCGATATACCCTCGAACACCAGATTCTGTCCCAGCAACAGCAGCAGGTGGTCGCGCTCGGGACCTCCCGGATCATCGAGGTCGATTACAACACCGGTCAAAAGGTGCCACTGGCAGCGGAAATTCTGGCAGCACTGGAAGAAATCAGTGTGTAGTCGCCATCCTCAATCCTGCGGATAGATGGAACCCGGTCCATCGAGAAACAGATCCGGCATCGGCGCCACCCCTGGCTCGGAGGCGTAGGAATCGGGGTCACCGAGCCCCTCCTCGATGATCACTTCCTCATCGATGAAGAAGTTGCCGGTACATTCGACAGGATCTCGAGTCACCACCGCATGCAAGGCATCGGCAACGATCTCTGGTTTGCGCGTCGCCCTTCGATCCATCCCGGGAATCAAGCGTAGCGCTTCGGTATCGATGACGGTCTTGGGCCACAGGCCGTTGACGGCGATCCGATGGGGCTTCAGTTCTTCACTCATGCCCAGCACACACAAACTCATTCCGTACTTCGAGATGGTATAGGCGGTATGGCGCGCAAACCACACCGGGCGCAACGAGATGGGAGGAGCCAGATTGACGACATGAGCCCCATCGCCGTGACTCATCGCCTCGATCGCAGCGCGAGTCAGGGTGTAGGTGCCCCTGACATTGATGTCGAACATCAGATCGACTCGTTTCATCGGGGTCGCGGCCACAGGAGTCAACGAGATGGCGCTGGCGTTGTTGACCAGCACATCGATCCTGCCGAATTGTGCCACCGCAGCGGCCACCGCGGCCTCGACCTGGTCGTCGTCGCGGATGTCCATACGGACAGCGAGAGCCTCCCCACCCGCCTCACGCACCTGCTCTGCAGTCTCGTGAATGGTGCCTGGTAACTTCGGATGGGGCCGATCGGTCTTGGCGGCGATCACGACCCGGGCGCCATCGCGGGCTGCGCGCAGGGCGATGGCCTTGCCGATGCCACGACTGCCACCCGAGATCATCATCACCTTGTTGGCCAGAGAGCGGCCATTTCCAGCGGGATCGCTCAAGACTCACCTCCTGTCATCGATCGAAAATCGGCCGGTCGCTTGTCGTTGAAGGCCGTCACCCCCTCGGGAAACTCGTTCCCAGCGGCGCAATCTCCAAAAGAAATCGCTTCCGCCTCGAGCGTTTCTTGCAGGCCACGTGGAGCCGCCCGCAGAAGACGACGCGTCCTCGCCAGCGCCCCGCGCGGACCGCTGGCCAGTTGCCGACAGATCGCCACGGTTTGATCCTCCAGCTGGTCGGCCTCCACTGCTTTGCTGAACAAACCCCATGACTCGGCGGTCGTACCATCGATTCTCTCGTTGAGAAGAGCCAGTACCATGGCACGCTGGCGACCAACCAACCGCGTCAGTTGAACCGTGGATCCGCCGTCAGGACTGGTCCCGATGCCACTGTAGGCCAGTGTGATCCTGGCGGTCGTGGAGCAGATGACGAGATCACAGGCCAGTGCCAGGCTCAAACCGAATCCCGCACAGGCACCGTGTACCTGTGCCACCACCGGAACCGACAGCGCATCGATGGCGGTGATGGTGCGGTGAACGGTGCGAATCTGCTCGGTCACAACTGCACGGCGCTGCTCGGGATCGGGATTGTCGGCGAACATTCCGGCAAACCAGCGCAGATCACCGCCGGCCATGAAACCTCGACCGGCTCCGCGGATTCGCAACACTCGCACCGTGGGATCGGCCGCCACCGTGGTCAGTGCCTCTTCCAGTTCCCGTACCATCGTGCCATCGAGCGAGTTCAGTTGACCGGGTCGATCCAGCACCAGCGTCATCATCTGGTCTTGGTCGGGGCCTTCCAGTTCGAGCGTCTCCATCCGACTCTCCCCTCCCGGTCATCTGGGTTGCCACGAACATACCCGCCGGAGGCGCGCATGGTGATCTCCCGGCGCGAATGGTACAAGCAGGGTGGATGGCGAACAGATGTTCGCTATGCTGTTTTCTCGACCCCCAAGGGTGGAAGGGAACCCGGATGCGCCCACTGGTCCTGCACGTCGACATCGATGCCTTCTTCGCCTCGGTGGAGCAATTGCGCAACCCCCGCCTGGCAAACCACCCCGTTGCCGTCGGTAGTGGAGTGATCGCTTCTTGCTCCTACGAAGCGCGACAACACGGACTGCGCGCCGGTATGCCGCTGGGGAAGGCTCTTCGAAGATGCCCGTCGTTGATCATCGTACGCGGTCACGAGGCGGTATACCGCTGCTACGCCGCACGACTGTTCGAGATCTGCCACCGCTGGTCGCCGCTGGTCGAGGAACATCTCGACGAGGCTTACTGCGACCTGTCCGGAACCGAACGGCTCTATCCCGAGCCGGAGAAATCGGTGACACGACTGCGACAAGAGGTGACCGAGGCGACCGGGCTCACCGTCACCGCAGGCCTCGGTCGCAACCGGATGTTCGCACGTCTCATCGGAAAATTTCACAAGCCGGATGGACTCGGATCCATCAAACCCGAGCAGGAAGAAGAACTGCTCAAGAAATTACCGGTAGCACAACTCCCCGGAGTCGGTCCCCGCACCGAACAGATCCTGGTTCGTCTCGGCATCGAAACGGTCGAACAGATGCGACAACTCTCACGCCCCGCACTGGGCGCACTGCTGGGACGAAACGGTGAGATCCTCTACGAACGCTGCCGGGGAGAAGATCATCGCTGTATCGGTGGACGTGAGGTCCCCCGCACCATCCAGAGAGGAACTTCTTTCGACGAGGATGTCTCTTGCCCACGCACCCTCGAAGCGATGCTCGAGTACCTCTGTGAGCGAGCGGCCCGCCATCTGCGTCAGCGCGGCCTCGAGGCCGCAGGTGTCACGGTCCAGGTGGTCCACAGCGACCACGTGCGCAACCGGCGCCGGATCGCCCTCGACCGGCCCACCTGCCTCGATCCTCCCATCCTCGAGGCAGCGCTGATCCTGCTGCGATCGCTACAGGGACGCCGTACGGCACTACGCTTCGTCGGGGTCGTTCTCGACCGGATCCGGGCGTTGCCGACAGCACTACAGGGAGTCCTGTTCGAGACGGCACCAGAATCCGCCGGTGCAAACGGCTCGTGGCAGCAACGCGAACGTTGCAAGAGGCTGTTCGAGCAGGTCGATCGCATCCGGGCTCGCCACGGCCACGGAGCACTGTTGCGCGGAAGTACCCTGGCACTGCTGCAAGGAACTCCGGGCACCACGACCAAGTTGGCCCGCGATCGTCACGGCCTGATCCTGCGCAGCTCGTGTCTGACCCGCTGAACGGGGTTAGACTATCGAGACGAAACCGGGGCGTGACTCGCAAACGAGGATCATCGGCGGAGGAGGAACGAATTGAACTACTACGCTGCCTGTTGCCAGACCGATCAGCCGAATCCGCGCGACCGGGAACAGATGACCGACAACACCTCGCGTCTGATCGCGCAACTGGAGCAGGCGGTGCTCGGCTACCGACCCTTTCATGACGTGAAACTGGTGGTGTTCCCGGAGTTCGCACATGCCGCTCCGATCTACCAGAGCGCCGAAGAACTGGCCGAGAAACTCGCCATCGAGTTTCCCAATCGTCACACCGAACGACTCGGAGCCGCAGCACGCGAACATGGCGTCTGGATCCAGAGCGGGTCGTTCCTCGAAACCGACCCGCGCTGGTCCGATGCCGTCTTCAACACCACCGTCCTGATCGGACCCGATGGCGAGATCGCCAGTCGCTACCGCAAGGTCAACCCGTGGATTCCATGGGAGGTCCATGCCAGTCCGCACGACCTCGAGGGCTACGACGAGCCGCTCTTTCCCGTCACCGAGACGGAGATCGGCCGACTCGGTGTGGCGACCTGTTACGACTGGCTGTTCCCGGAGACTTGCCGCGAGTTGACCCTCGGTGGAGCCGAGGTGCTGATTCGCATCAGTGCCTACATGGACCCCTGGGGTGCCTCGGAACCGATGGACTGGTGGACGGTGATCAATCGCTGCCGTGCCATCGAGAACCTGGCGGCGGTGGTCGCCTGTAACCAGGGTGCCTCGGCCAGCCACTACCCACCCTTCTCGTGGCCCGGTGCCAGCATGATCATCGATGGCGACGGTCGCATCCTGGCGCAGGCTCCCAGTGGACCGGGACAGGCGACGGTGGTCGCTCCCATCTCCATCGACACGATCCGCCAGCAGCGGCGGCGACGCTCCGGTCATGCGATGCCAGCACACCTGAGAAGTTGCGCCTATCCGTTGCAGCAGCGCGAGATGTACCCGCCCAACCGTACGCCCGAATCGAGATCGACCGAATCACTCGAACAGAGTATCGACAACGCCAAGCGGCGAATCGGCTGGTAGAAGCGCTGGAATGTCATCGGCGATCTGGCATCCTACCGGTCTCGTGGCGCTTTTTTTTTCCAACAACCGGAGAGTCGAGGCTGAGATGACAGAATCTGACACCTCTGAACCCTCCGGCGAGTCGACCGCCAGGCACGATCTCTCGCGACTCAGGATCGATCGCACCGCTCGCACCACTTCGCCACGCTGGCCCCTGGTGGCACTATTTCTGCTGCTGGGCAGTTACATCGCCTGGAAGGAACTCCCCACCCTCGTCCAGAATCAAGACCGGGAAGTGGTCACCGCCCGCGTCCAGCGTCGTGGAGGAGCCAGTAGCCGCACCGGAGTCGCCTCCAATGGCTACATCGTTCCCCGTCGCCGTGCCGCACTCTCGACCGATATCCCCGGCCGCCTCATCGAGTTGAATGTCGAGGAGGGAACCCGGGTGAAACGCGGAGACGTGGTGGCCCGACTCGACACCCGCGAACTGGAGGCATCGGTGGCGCGACTGCGCGCCGATCGGGCCGGAGCCATGGCGGAGCAGCAGCGGGCCCGACTGGCCCAGGAGCGCCAGGAGACCCTCTCGCGTAGCGACGACTCTTCTCGCAGCGAACTCGATTCGGCGCGCGCCAGCGCACAGGCCGCCGATGCTCGTGTCGCCTCCATCGAAGCCTCCATCCAGGAAGTCGAGGCGCGCATCGACAAGTCGACCGTCTACGCGCCCTTCTCGGGAGTCGTCGTCGAAAAGAATGCCGAGGTGGGAGAAGTGGTCTCTTCCATCGGCGGCGGCATCAACACGCGCGGTTCGGTCGCCACCCTGGTCGACTTCGACACCCTCGAAGTGCAGATCGAGTTGGCGCAGACGACGCTGGATGCGGCCCGCATCGGCGCACCGGTGTTGATCTACCTCGATGCCTATCCCGAAGAGGGATACCGCGGTCGCATCCGTCAGATCTGGCCGACCGCAAACCGAGCGAAGGCGACCGTCGAACTGCGTGCCGAGTTCATCGACCGTGATGACCGATTGCTGCCGCAACTGGGAGTGCGGGTCGTGTTCGTGCCCGAATCGGAGGCGAACCCGACTCCACCGCAGGTTCTGGTGCCCCGGCGGGCACTGCTGGCGACCGAACAACCGACCGTCTTCGTCGTCCGGGACGGTGTGCTCGAAGTGCGAACCATCACCCTTCGTGATGATGTCGGAGACGATCTCATCGAGGTCGGATCGGGGCTGATCGGCGGCGAGCGGGTCGTGGTCGATCCCGATCAGACGCTACGAGCCGGAGACCGGGTGCAGGTCAAGAGGTCCCCATGACCGATGCCTTCATCGTGCTCGAGAAGGTCTGCAAGAGCTATTCCCGTGGCGGGGAGACCCTCCACGTGCTCGATGAGTTCAACCTCTCCATCCCCGAGAGCGATTTCGTCGCCCTGATGGGACCCAGTGGATCGGGCAAGACGACCATCCTGAATCTGGTCGGTGGCCTCGACTCGTGCGATTCCGGGCTCGTGAGGGTCGCTGGTGCACCTGTCAGTACGATGTCGCGACGGGAACTGCCCGCCTGGCGCTCCCGACATGTCGGTTTCGTGTTCCAGTCCTTCAACCTGCTGCCGGTGCTGACCGCACACGAGAATGTCATGTTGCCGCTGCAGTTGACCCCGCTGTCGGGACCCGAGCGACGCAAGCAGGCGGACTTCGCGCTCGACATCGTCGGACTGTCCGACCGGGCCTCGCACCGTCCAGCGCAACTCTCCGGTGGTGAGGAGCAGCGAGTCGCCATCGCACGTGCCATCGCCACCGATCCCGATGTGATCATCGCCGACGAACCGACCGGTGACCTCGACCGCAACAGCGCCGATGGTGTGCTGGAGATCCTGTCGCGTCTCAACAGCGAACTGGGCAAGACGGTGCTGATGGTGACCCACGACCCGTTGGCGGCAAGCAAGGCACAGCGGTTGCTGGAACTGGACAAGGGTGTGCTGATCGAGGATCGGCAAATCGAGGATCAGCAGCGGGAAGGGGCCTGAGATTGCGTTTCCCCTTCCGACTGGCGCTACGCCACCTGCTGGACAAAAAGATCCGTAACGGCCTGACCGTTGCCGCCATCTCCGTGGCCGTTTTTCTGCTCTGTTTTCTGATTGCCATCGTGCAAGGACTGGAAGCGAGTGTCCGCAGCGCCTCCGCCACCCGTCTGGTGACCCAGTCCGCCGTCAGCCTGTTCGTCAGCCTGCCCATTTCGTACCAGCACAAGATCGACAGCGTCGACGGCGTCTATCTCAGCACCAAGTTCCGCTGGTTCGGTGCCTACTACCAGGACCAGGAGAATTTCTTCGCCCAGTTCGCCGTCGACCCGAATCGCTTCCTCGACATGTACACCAAGGACATCGAGATCATCGAGGGTCCTGGAGGGATCACCGGACCGGATGCCAGGGCGGCGGTACAGAAAGCGTTCGATAGTGATCGGCGTGCCGCCATCATCGGAACCGGCTTGCGCGATGATGAGCGCTACGGATTCCGCATCGGCGATACCGTGCCGCTGATCCCGCTGCTCTACCCGCGTGCCGACGGTGGTGCCTGGGATTTCGTCATCGTCGGCTACTACCGGCCTCTCAAGGATCGAATCCCCGATACAACGATGTACTTCCGTGCTGACTATCTCAACGAGGCGTTCGAGAGCGGTGAAGCCTACGGAGACATCGCCGCAGGAGTGTATTACGTCAACACCCTCGAAAACGCTCCGGTGGAACAAGTCGCACAGGAGATCGATGAGATGTTCGCCAACGGTCCCCAGAGGACCAAGACCATCACGGAGGCCGCTTTTGCATCCTTCTTCATCTCCGCCATGGGCAACCTGCCGCTGTTTCTGGGCACCATCGGCGGCGCCGTGCTGTTCTCCATCTTTTTCTCGGTGGTCAACACGATGATGATCAGTGGCCGACAGCGCATCCAGGAGGCGGGGATCCTCCAGGCACTCGGTTTTCGACCCATCACCAGCACCATGCTGCTGATCTACGAGGGTCTGCTCATCTCGCTGATCGGGGGCGGCTGTGGCATCGTGCTCGCCGTCACCACCGAGAGGCCCATCATGCAGATGCTGGGCCAGAGCATCCGCAACTACCAAATCACTCCTGACCTGGTGCTGCTGGCAGTGGCCATCTCATCAATACTCGGCATCGTCGCGGGTCTGGCGGCGGGATTGCCCTTCTTGCGATACCGCCCCACCGAGGCGCTCAGGAGCTTCGAATAATATGGCACTACCGACCGGCTACACGACCCGCAACCTTTTGAGACGCCGAAAGCAGGTGCTCTTCACCGCTCTTGGCATCGCCTTCACCACAGCTGTGATGTGTGGGGTGCTGTCACTGCGCAACGGATTCCAGCAACTGTTCGAGCCACTCGGGGCAGACGAGGTGGCGGTATACCTGCGCGTTGGAGCCACCTCCGAGGGAGAGTCGGGGATCCCGCGCGAATCGGCTCGCATCATCATCAAGGAACGACCGGAGATCGTGCGCGACGAACAGGGGAATCCACTGGCGGCGGCGGAGTGCTTCCTGGCGATGTACATGGAGAAACTCAACGGCGGCATGGTCAATGCACCACTTCGCGGTATCGAGCAGGCTTCGCTCGAACTCCATCCTACCCCACCTCGACTGCTCGAAGGGCGCTGGCCTGACTGGGGTGCAGACGAGGTGGTGGTCGGCAGACCGCTCGTCAATCGGATGAAGAACTGCGCCCTCGGCGACACCCTGATACTCAACACCACTCCGTTCGCAGTGGTCGGGGTCTACGAGTTCGACAGCTCGCAAGGCAGCGAGATCTGGGGTCCGGTCGACCGCATGCTGGAGGCACTCGATCGCCCCGTCTACAGCCGGGTGATCGCGCGCGTCGGCGCCGATCTCGATTACGAGGAGGCGACAAGACAACTCGAAGAAGATCCCCGCCTCAACTTCTCCATCATACGCCAGAGTGAATACCTGGCCAGCCAGACCACCGGGCTCAGCACCTCCTTGCTGGTGCTGTCGATCTTCCTCACCGTCATCATGGGATCGGCAGCGGTCATCGGCACCATGAACACGATGCTCGCCACCGTCTCCGCCCGCACTCATGAGATCGGCATCCTGCTGGCGCTCGGTTTCAGTCGCCTCGAGGTATTCGGGTCCTTCCTGCTCGAATCGGCCCAGATGGGACTGGTCGGAGGAATCCTGGGGCTACTGATGGTGGCACCCTTCCACGGCGTCGAGACCGGTGCGGCCAACTTCAACACCTTCACCGATATCAGTTTTTCCTTTCAACTGTCGCCGGCCATCGCGATCACCGCATTCGCGGTTTCCTTCGGACTCGGGCTGATCGGAGGCGCCATTCCGGCCTGGGTCGCAGCGAACCGATCAGTGGTCGATGCGATCCGCCGCTGAGGTCTCTGGTGCGTCGGTCTGTTGCCGTCTGTCGGTGTCGCTACTACCCTCGACCTGTAGTGAACCTCGAATGTTGCAGCGAGAACCCCGTGAAGGCAGGACCTCGGTGAAAGAACACGACATCCCTGAGATCTCGGTCGTCATACCTGCCTACAACGAGGAGGAGTCGATCGGAGCACTTCTCGACGAGGTGTTCTCGACCCTCGACTCGATGCAGATCTCTCACGAGGTGATCGTCGTCAACGACGGCTCGACCGATACCACTGGCGATCTATTGCAACAAATCCGCCGAGCCAACCCCTCCCTGCGAGTACTGACCCTGATTCCCCGCAGTGGCCAGAGCGCCGCATTCGAAGCCGGTTTCCGGATCGCCCGGGGAAACCTGCTCATCACCATGGACGCCGACGGACAGAATGATCCAGCCGACATCCCTCAACTGGTCGAGAAGATTCCAGGGCACGATGCGGTACTCGGCGTCCGGGTCGATCGACAAGATCCTGGCATTCGCAAGTTCGCCCAGAAGATCGCCAACGCGGTGCGCAACACTCTACTGGGTACACGGTTTCGGGATGTCGGTTGCTCGTTGAAGGTTTTTCGACGCGAGATCATCCAGGATCTGACTCTCTATGACGGTCTGCATCGATTTTTCCCCTATCTGGTCGAGATGCGCGGAGGCAAGACGGTGGAAGTGGAAGTGAAACATCGACCGCGCCGCCTCGGCAAGAGCAAGTACTCGCCGCTGGGAAGAGGAATCCCTGCCTTCCTCGACCTGCTGATGGTCAAGAGGATGAAGAAGCGGGCCCTGCATTACACTGCCGAGGAGCGAACCTGATGGTCACGTCGCTCGAAACGCTGTGGAATCTCGCCATCGTGTCCGCGGTCGATGTCGAGATGAGCAAGAACTCTTTGCAGCTCATCTGGGAAAAATTGATGACGGACCACTGGGTATGGGTCGGCTACGGCGGCCAGGCGATCTTCTTCTCGCGCTGGATCGTTCAGTGGATCGTCAGCGAGAAGGCGGGCAGGTCGGAGATCCCGATCGCCTTCTGGTGGCTCAGCATCACCGGTGGCGGCATCACATTGGTGTATGCCTATGTCAAAGCGGAACCGGTGCTATTTCTGGGGCAGATCCTGGCGCTGATCATGTACACGCGAAATCTGATGCTGGTTTACCGGGAAAAGACTGCCCGCTGATCAGCGCTTCCCGGGCCCAGGGAATCCAACTCCACAACGGCTATCCTGAGGCCAACCATGCCGGCCGCAGCAGCAAAGCCACCCCCAGGATGGCGATCGCCATGCCGATGAAAGCCAGCAGAGAGATCTTCTTGCGCAGGAAGATCGCCACCAGCAACACCATGAACACCGGTGTCACCGACATCTGAGTGGTCGCGATGGCCAGATCGACGCTATTGGCAGAGACCAGCGATAGCCAGATACCGATGTAGGTGCCGATGAAACCGGCCACGAAAAGCCGTTTCGGAACCCCGGGTGCAAATAGTTGCTGTTTCCATCGCGGCAGCACTCCGGTGAACTGCGCGACCAGCAATCCGCCGACGAAGGCGGTAACGATGCGGATGGCAGAAGCCTCCAGCGGAGGTAGGTACTCCATCGAGACCTTCGACAGGGCGAGTCCCGTCGACTGGCAGAAGGCGGCGAAGATACCCAGAAGCACACCGTCTCTGGCATTCCCCTCGTGCAGTCCGGACCGATCGCTGGCCAGATTTCGATCGCGAATCACCACCGCGATGCCACCCAGCGTGATCGCCATCGCGATCAGTGCCGGAAGTTCCAGTTGCTCGGCGAGCCAGAACCAGCCGAGCACGGCAGAGATGGGTGGCGCCAAGGTGGTCAGCACCAGCGCCTTGCGAGGCCCGAGAATCTGGATACTACGAAAATAGGCCGCGTCGCCGATCTGGATGCCCACAACGGCACTGATGACAAGCCACAGATAAGCACTGGCCGGAGCCGCGATCCACAGGCCCAGGCCGGAGCCAAACAGCGGAATGCTGACCACCAACAAGGTTCCGGAGATGGCGTTCTTGGCCAGATTCATCGCAGCTGCAGGAGCATCCAGACGACTGTAGATGAAACTACCGATCGCCCAGCAAGCCGCCGCTACCAGCCCCGCGACCTGGCCGAATTCCATCGCGGCCCCCCTTCTGCGGCCCAGAGGCTACCGACATTCGACCCGCAGAGCGAGGTCCGACAGCAGTGGACACCCGCATCGGGTCGTGCCATCTTCTGGTGCGGCGGAGAAATGAATGCCGGGGCCACGTTCCGGGGGGG
>CAWLAN010000010.1:0-32936 GCA_963854815.1 Planctomycetes bacterium UBA1146 | reverse complement strand
TTGAGCGGCTCCGCCATGTTGGATACGGGGGAGTTCCACAGGGTTGCGATCAAAAGTGATGTGATGACGTGGGAGATCATCCGGTTCACCTCCTATTCGGTGACCCAGATGGTAGTAGCACGAAACGCTTCATGCCAGCCACGCCGCCGATTTTCGGCGCGATCAGCGCGAAATCCACACCTCGATGTCTTCCTCGAACCTGCCGGAGAACAGATCGAGATCTCCATCGCCGTCGATGTCGACCAGGATGACCGTGCCGTGGTAATGGTTGTCCAGTTCCAGCGGCGACGAGAAGATGGCGCCGTTGTTCCATTGAACCTTCAGTCTATCGGTGGTGGCGGTGGCCAGATCGAGGTCGCCATCGAGGTCGAGATCTCCCAGTGCCAGTTGCAGCGTGGTTTCATAAGGGTTACCGGGGGAGGGACCTTCGCTGAAGGTGCCAGTGCCGTCGTTGAGCCACAACGCATCGAGAAACCCGACGGGGCCCGAGCCGTTTTGCCCCAGGATCAGATCGGCATCGCCATCGCCGTCGAGATCGCCACTGACGATGGAACGGACCTCCATCACTCCGAGGATCTGGCTCGATTCAGAAAAGTTGGCATCGCCATCGTTGATCCAGATACGGTTGTGTCGACCGGTCGAATTGCCACTGATCAGATCGAGATCTCCATCATTGTCGATATCGACCAGTTCGATGGCGTAGGTGATGTCAGATGGAAATGGCTGCGGTTGGTCAACGAAGGAACCGCTACCGTCGCCGAGCCAGATCCGGTTGATACCCTGGCAAGCTTGCGCCACATCCAGGATGCCATCGCAGTTGAGATCGCCCACCTGATAGCGACGCGTTTTGTCCCAGGAGTACCCGTTTGGAAAATCGACCACTTGCCACTGGCGAGGTGCCAGCTGGATGACGAGTCGATCGATGCTGTGTTTTGCGCCCAGCAGGATGTCGAGGTCGCCGTCACGGTCGACATCGATGAAAGCTGCATCACGGATGTCAACGCCTTGCAGCAGCATCTGGGCATCCTCTTCCGATGGGATGGGGGAACCGGATTCTCCTCCGTAGAGGATCCAGGTGACTCCCGGTTCGTAGTAGATGCTCTGCCCCGTGACCACCAGGTCGACCCAGCCATCACGATCGAGATCCCCGGCAGCCAGTGCCGAGATGAACGAATCCTCGGCGTCCTGGTCGTCCTCTTCGTCGAGGTCGAGCGATCCCTTCACCGCCTCCAGGCAGTTGATCCCCTCGACGATGCCGCCGGCACCGACGGCCAGCAGATCGAGATCCCCATCGCCGTCGAGGTCGACAGTGTCAGCGGCGAGCGCTCCGACCAGTCGCAGCAGGTGCGCGGCGGCCGTTTCGATCGAGGCTCCGGCAACCGGCAGTGCGCCGCGAGAGGCATGGAGCTGGATACCGCTTTCGGTGGCCATCAGCAGATCACTGCCGCCATCGCGATCGAGATCACTCGAGAGGATGGCAGACGCAGCGTCGATGAGTCCCTCGGTGACGTCGCTTTGCCATGATCCGGTGGCGATGTCGATGCGATGCAGGTCGCCATCCTCGGTGACCCAGACGATACCGTGCCAGCCATCGGCGCGATCGAGATCGATGGAAGTCACCGCGGTACAAGGTACTGCTGGTAGCGGGGCACCGCTCCACGATGAGAATCCGGAGGTCCCACCACGCAGTAACGCTGGCTGGGCAGTGGCGATGTCGAGCCAGCCATCTCGATCGACGTCGACGATCTCGATTCCGTCACTTCCATCGGTAGCGAGATTGTCGATGACCGAGAAATTCCCGGCACCATCGCCGCTCAGGATGTCGACCGTGCCGTCAGTGCGAGCGACGACCAGGTCGGCGGTGCCGTTGACGTCGATATCGACGATCTCGAGCCGGATGGTGGCCCCGGGGTCGACCGTACTGATGGTGAGAGCGCCATCTTGGTTGAGCAGCAACAAGATACCGCCGTATCCGGCCGCCACGGCATCGATGTCCCCGTCGCAATCGATATCAGCTGCATCGATGGAGATGAGCTGGCTTCCTCCAACCACCTCGGTACTCCAGTTTCCTGGCGAAACCTGCTCCATGAGATGGACTTGCCCATCGATCAGTACCAGCGCTTCTGGTGAAGGTTGTGCATCGATCTGGAAGCAAACGATGTCGGTGCCCGCCTGTTCACTGATGAGCTGGCTTCTCATGCCGGGGAACACATCGAGTGCGATCGTTGGCAGTTCCAGCCCGGTCGATGTCGCCACCAGTTGACCCGGAGTTCCGTAACTCGGCAGCTGGTACTGGGGTGGACTGGTGGTGGCTCCTACCGCTCCTGCAGCACCTCTGGCGTGGATCATCGCGCCGTCACCCAGGGTGACCAGGGTGAAGCCATCTGCTTGCGAGATGGTCGTGCTGCCCGATCCGAGCGAACTGCCGCTCGAGAGGGAGAGGGTTTCATCGCCCGAGACCGGGGTCGTGACCGCGACCGTGGTCTCGATCTGGATGTGATCGCCGCTTCCCAGCAGACCGTCCCCATCGTCGAGAAACAGCAACGGTGCTGCGAACCTTGGCGTCGAGATGGTGGTGACCGTGATGGTGAAGGTGGCATCTCCCACCTCGTTGCTGCCGGTGACGGTGGCGACGAAATCACCATTGCCGAAAAGACTCAGTTCGCCGGTGACGCTATCGACGATGGCCGAAAATGGCGGCGCAGAGTCGGTCTCCACGCTCCAGAAGTCGATGGCGCCCGAGCCTTCGACAAGGGTCGGCGTCAAGATCGTCTGGCCTCCCTCGGGAAGGACAACCTCGGTCTGTGGATAGGTGAAGTCGGGAGGAAATGGCAGCACCACTATGGCCAGTTCGAAGTCCTCGAAAATCTCGGGGTATATGGCGGCGATCATGTGAACGGTGGAAGTATCGCCAACGGTGGGGGTACCCGAGATGACACCCGTGGTTGGATCCAGCGACAGGCCGACTGGTAGCGCTGGATCGACCTGATATTCGAGCGGTTGACAGGGAGTGTCATCGGGGATGATCGGTGCCAGCGGTTCCATCGCGACCAGCGGGATCAACAGCAACTGCGTCAATTGGTACGAGAGCACACAGATCACCACAGTCGGGATCGTGACGTTGAAATTGCCGCTGCGATGACACGAGGGCAACAACAGCATCGTCACCATCAATACGATCAGCATCAGTGTCCGATAGGATGGTGGAGTCTGCTCCGGGTGGTTGTTGTGTCCGGTCACGAGTGAAGTTCTCGATTTTTCTCGGACCAGCGATGAAGGATGGCGCATATACCCTTCCTCCCATCTTCGGGAAGAACTGGCGTCCAGTTCCTGACTCCCCCGCACCGGTTCGACCCGGTTTTCCCCCGCGGAAGCGGTCGCACGCCACGGCTAGAGGATACCGGCCCTATTCGAGGGGCGTAACCTGTCGCAGGGGGCGATTAAGCGGGACGGTCGATGGCAAAGGGAGCTGCTGTGTCGCAGTAGAGAGACCCGCCGAGCCGTCCTACTGCCTGCAGCAAGGCCGCGTCGGGCAAGCCGTCAACGAGCAGATCCTCGCGCAGGTGGAAACGCACCACCTCGAGCAAGAACAGATCGACGGGGCCATTTCCGACCTCCTGATGGTGGATGCGGCGCGTCTCCATGGCGATGGCGGCATCGATGAGTCGCGCAGGTGCGATCAGATCGGAACTGATGGTGGATAATCCCAGATGATCGATTTCACTCGTCTGCGCGGGCAGTCCCTCGCTGCTGGCGACCATCGTGTGGGCATCGGCTCGCGGGCAGATGTGAACCACCGCCTCGGAGGTCTCGAGCAGGTTGCAAGAGGTGTCCTTGTGGCTGCCATCCCTTCTTCTGCCGACACTCAGCATCACCGTGGGGGGGTCGCTACTGATCCCGCCAAAGAAACTGAAAGGTGCCAGGTTCGTGATTCCCTGGCGTGAAATCGTCGATGTCCAGGCCACTGGCCGCGGTACGACACAGGAGACCATCAGGTGATATCGTTGCTGATGGTCGAGCTCGGCCGGATCGATGCTTCTATGATTGCCACTCATCAGTGTCCTTTCGCCGGGGCAGCGATCATGTGGCTCCTGGAGGAGGGTTGCAAGAGCGTTCCCTTGACCGTCTGCCGGCTGGGGATGACCATCGCGGTGGAGGAACGATGATCTACCTCGACCATGCTGCCACCGCGCACCCGCGTCACCCCGGAGTCGCCGATGCGATGCTGGACGCGCTGGAACTGGCAGGAAACGCCGGCCGTGGATCTCACGGAGGTGCCAGGGCTGCCGGGGCCATCGTTGCATCCTGTCGCGAACGGATCTCGCACCTGCTCGGTGTCACCGACCCGCAGCGCATCTCTCTCTTCCCCTCCTCGACGCTGGCGCTCTCGACCATCATCGCGGATCTCTGCAGTGGAACCGATGACGATGCGGTGCTGTGGATCGGGGCGCTCGAACACAACGCGGTGTGGCGACCTGCGGTGCGTGCACTGGGAGAGGAGCGGATTCGCCTGCTGCCGGTCGATGAGGGAGGGCAGGTCGATCTTGTACGGCTCGAACAACTCGATCCTGGTGCTGGAATCGCCGTGGTGTTGCAACACGCCAGCAACGTCACCGGTCTCATCCAGCCCATCGAAGAGGTGGGGGCCTGGTGCCAGAAGAAACGACTTCCACTGATCGTCGATGGAGCCCAGGCCGCCGGAGTGGTACCGGTCTCTCTCTCTCGCTGTCCTGGTCTGGTCGCCTACACCGCAGCAGGCCACAAGCATCTGGGAGGCCCACCCGGCATCGGCCTGTGTTACCTGGCTAGCGGCTACGAACCGCAGCCGCTATGGATCGGAGGCAACGGCATCGATAGCGAGTTGCCGTGCATTCCCGAATCGGGGCCGGGACGATTCGAGTCGGGAACCCCGAACCTGCCGGGGATCGCCGGTCTCGAAGCAGCACTGGGGTACTTCGAGGACCACCCGATCGCGCCGATCTTCGAGCAACGGGTGAAACTGCGAAAAGAGTGGCGAGACGAACTCGCCTCGGTACCGGGCGTCGAGATTCCTGGAGAAGGTTCGAAGGCACCACGGACGGCGGTGATTCCTCTCCACCTACCCGGTCGCATACCAGAGGAGGTGGCAGCAGAACTCGACGCCCGACTCGGAGCGCGTTGTCGTTCGGGGTTGCAATGTGCTCCGCTGGCGCATCGGCATATTGGTACTCTTCAAGCAGGGGGGACGGTGCGGATCGCCCCCGGACCAGAGACCGATGCCCACACCCGCGGTCGCGTCATCGAGGCCATCGCCGCCATCGCAGCGGGCTAACTCGCTGCGTGGTCCTGACAACTCAGCATCGATGAGGAAGAAGTGGGCGAGGGGGGACTCGAACCCCCACCCCTTGCGGGACCAGATCCTAAATCTGGCGCGTCTGCCAGTTCCGCCACCCGCCCACCGGAGTGCTTCCAGAAACTACTGTCACCACCCGATTCGAGCAACGGGACTCCGATATTGTGTCCCCCTTTGGTGGAATCCGGGGTCGCTGGCTGGCCGCCCCTGAAGGCCCTGAAACCACCGAATCGGCGCCTCCCGGGTGAATTTTGGCCCAGCCCTGCAGAGATGGCTCTTCGATGCCGAAGAAGAAAGAAGGACAGCGCCCGAGGAAGCAGGAACACCGGTCATGTTGAGCGAACCAGAGCACAAGAGGATTCAGATCCGTGATCTCGCCCGCGAGTTATCGGAGATCCTGGGCCGCATCGATCAGCTCCACGAGCAGCAGTCGCAGGTGCTGGTCGATCTCGACGAGGCTGCGATGGCGGCCGATTACAGCGCACTGGCGCAATACCGTCAGCGTGAGGGTCGTCTGCTGTCCCGGATCATCGACGAAGAGCGTCAGAGATTGATCGTCAGCGAGGAACTGGGGGATGTCATCGGACTGGAGATTCCCTCGAAACTCGCCATCGATGACGTGGTTCCGCTCGTCCCAGAGGCTCTCGCAGTGAAACTCACCGCACTGCGCGATCGCATCCAGAAGCATGGTTACGCTCTTCGGGCACAGAATCGCCTCGCCGAACTGCTGGTCGGGCACACCTTCGAGCACGTCGAGGTGTTCCTGAGCCCCGGAGCCCAGAATCTGGTCTGTGACGACGAGCCAAACCCCGCCACTAACGTTTCCGAGGATCCTTTCGATCCCAGTTTCTAGTCACCCCTCACCATCGGCCGGTGAATCGCTGTCAGCGAATCGATCTGTGCGGAATTTCGGTCCGACCCGGATCTGGTTCCGGATCCCCAGTTAGAATCCGTGGGAACTTACCGAAGGGGAATGTCCGTTGATCCGAGTGGGTAGTTACTGGGAGGGAGAGGGCCAGTGGGATACAGGCTCTTCGTTTTCGATCTGGATGAAACGCTCTGGTGTGCCGATATGGACGAAATCTGTCCGATGCAGGGCCCATTCAAACTGTCTGGAACACATCTCGCCCGTTGTAAAACAGCGACCGTGCGGCTGCGCAGAGGCACTCGTAAGTTGATGCGGTCGATTCAGCGCGCCGGAGGAATCTGCTCCATTGCCTGCCGCGCCGATGAGAGTATCTGTACCGAATTGCTGGAGACGTTTGGAATTCGAGATCTATTCTTCCATCCGCGATATGGATTGATGGAGAAGGGAGAGGCGATCCTCGAAGTTCTGCATGAAATCCGCAGAACCCTCGGTGTGGTGATCCGTAGCGACGAAGTTCTGTTCGTCGACGATGCTCCGGCCAACACTGCCGAAGCTCGAAGGGTCGGAGCCACGGCTTTGCTCTACGGACGAGACATCCTAAATCTCCGAGAACTGCGAAATCTGGTCGTCTAGAATCTGAAGATCGCTTGAATTGGAGTCTTGACCCGTTCTCATCTTGTACCGGGTCGGTCGGTGATTTGACCGAACCGCTACAGATGGAAAGGGATGGAGTCCTCATGGCGATGGAGCCTGGCCAGAAGGCTGTGGTCGTGGCGAACAAGACTGCAGATGACGAGCCGGCCATCGAGGCCACTCGACTGTGTCGAACCTTCGGTGCGATAGTGGCCGTCGATGACGTTTCCTTCGAGGTTGGTCGCGGTGAGATTCTCGGATTTCTCGGACCCAATGGTGCCGGCAAGAGTACAACCCTCCGCATGATCACCGGACTGCTCGCTGCCGATGAAGGTACTGCCAAGATCTGTGGCATCGATGTCTCACACGATCCACTCGGGGCGAGACAGTGTTTCGGTTATCTCCCTGAAGCGATTCCTCTCTACGATGAGATGCAAGTGGACCAGTACCTCCGTTTCATCGGGAACTCCCGTGGACTGGTGGGCGCGGACCTGGAACAGAAACTCCAGGACGTCTGTTCGCGACTCGGGCTCGAGCAGATGCTACGAAGGTATTGCGGAACTCTTTCCAAGGGATTTCGTCAGCGCGTCGGACTTGCCCAGGCGTTGATCCATGATCCGCAGGTATTGATTCTCGACGAGCCGACCAACGGTCTCGATCCACGCCAGATCATCGAGGTCCGGCAGTTGATCCGCGAACTGGCCCAGGAGCGGGCCATCATCTTCAGCACTCACATCCTGCAGGAGATCGCAGCCATCTGCACACGGATCATCGTCATTCACTCGGGCAAGTTGATCGCCGATGGGACTGCCGAGGAACTGGCCGGGGAAGGTTCCACAGGCTGGGAAGTCGTGGTTTCCGGCGACGGCATTTCCAGTGAGATGTGTACCGGGATCGGTATGACAGGCGGTGTTCCTGGGGCTCCTGGGGAGGTGGTTCACCGCTGGCTCTCGGATACCCCGCCTGATCTTGCCACCCTGACGCTACAGATCGAAGGGTGTGGATCGTCGCTGATCGGCGTGGGGCAGGCACGAGAGACGCTCGAACAGGTCTATCTGCGTCTCACTGCAGCGGAGGTGGTGCAGTGATGAAATCGATACTCATCATCGCAAGACGCGAATGCGGAGCGTACTTCGGTACCCCCATCGCCTGGATCTTCATCGCCTTGCAGATCGCGATCCTGTCCTTCTTCTTTTTTCAGTTCTCTCCTTTTTTCATCATCGAGAGCGCGGATATGCGGGTCTGGTTCGGACTGACTCCGTTCATGCTGATGGTGTTCGCTCCGGCGGTGACGATGCGACTGTGGTCGGAAGAAATGAGGACCGGAACCACCGAAGTGCTTCTGTCGCTGCCGATCCGTGTCACGGATCTGGTGATCGGCAAGTGGCTGGCGGCATTGATCGTTCTTCTGGCCAGCGTGGTCTGCAGCTTCGGCATCCCGCTCACCATCGCATGGTTGGCGGTTAGCCCCGTCGATTGGGGACCGATCATCGGCGGCTACATCGGCACCATACTGTCCGGGATGATGTTCCTCGCGCTCGGATGCTGGGTGTCAGCGCTGTCGCGTAACCAGGTTGTATCGTTGCTGGTGGGGGTGTTTGTCGGCATCGTTTTGGTACTGGTACTGAGTCCTGACTTCGCCATGTACCTGTCGGGAACCTACCCGGCAGTTTCTCGAGTCGTCGAGTCGCTCGGAGTTCAAACGCATTTCCGGGCGATCGAGCGAGGGGTGCTGGCCATCAGCGATGTGGTCTATTTCCTGTCCGGTTCCCTGTTCTTCCTGGCACTGACAGTGTTCCAGGTCGAGATGAAGAGACAGTGAGGGGGAACTGATGATCGAAAGAAAGAAAAGTTTCCTGCTGCGCTGGTCTGTTTCGCTGCTGGTGCTGTTCGTCTTGATGGTGGTTTGTAATGGCGTTTCCCAACGCTTCGACCGTCGCATCGACCTGACCAGCGCCGGAGTGCACACCGTCAGTGCTGAGACCGGTAGGATCCTGGCCAGGCTCGAGGAACCGATCACCATCGAGTACTGGGTCAGTGAGAAGATGCCTTCCGGATTGCAGAATCTGCGGCGCGACACCGTCGATTTCCTGGATGAGTTCCAGCGTGCCGCCAGCGCCGCTGGAGCGAAGGTCGAGATCCTGGTCAAGGATCCAAATCGTGTCATCGAGGCCTACGTCCAGGCCAAGGAGGAGGCTGGCGACGTTGTAGAATCCGATCCGATGCGGGCGTTTCTTGGCGGGCCCGTTTCGCCGGCCGATGAGAAGAAGCGAGAACTGGCCCAGCAGGGAATTCCAGAACTCCAGGGGAGATCTTTCAAGGACGATGGATTCGAGATCGTTCCGTTCTACAGCTCATTGCTGCTGAAGTATCTCGATCGCGAGACGGAAGGGATCCCGGTTCATTCCAATCTCGAGGGACTGGAGTACGAACTGGTCAGTCGTATCGTGAAACTCTCGATGCGACAGAAACCTGTCATCGCGTTCTTCCATGGTCGACCCGGGGATCAAATCAGCACCACTCCTGATGGTCGCCCTCTGCCGCAACCGACGGGACAATTCAGTCCCTTCATCGACAGTGTTCTGAAGGATAGATTCGAAGTCGTCTCCATCGATCTCTCCGAGCAGAATCCGGTGCCAGAAGAAGCGGTGATCCTCATCGTTGCAGAGCCCGACGGGACAACTCCCAGACAGCGTTACGAACTGGAACGATTCATCGCCGATGGTCGTCCGGTCATCTTCTTTGCCTCGACAACTGCCGGGAAACTCGATCAAACGGTACAGATGACACCGCTGGCTCCGGGACTGGCCGAGACGCTGCAGGCGTGGGGAATCCAGATCCAGCCGCACATGCTGGTGGCCAGCGACGAGTGCGGTTCCATCACGATCATGCAGAACACAGCCCTGGGACCGATGCAGAGACCCGCGCCGCTGAAACTGTGCCCGATGGCATCAGGCAACGGCCTCGATGGCACTTCACCTCTGACGCGGGGAATCGGGTCGATCGTCTTTCCTTTCGCCAGTCCCCTGATCGTCGACGAAGCGGTGGTAGCTGCGGCAGGTCTCGAGGTGACGGTGCTGGCCAGTTCCTCTCGCGAGTCCTGGCTGGCTCCCTTCAGTCCCGGCTACACCCTTCAGATGCGCGACAAACCGCAAGACCCTGGTTCCCTCGCTCAGCACAAACTTGCACTGTTCATCGAAGGGATCTTCCCGTTGACCTTCGAGCAGGGATCGACCGTTCCACCGTGGGATCCGACCGAGGAGACCGATGCCACCAGTGGGCCGACCGTCCCTGCCATCGATGCTCGTAGCAGTCGCGTATTGCTACTCGGTTCGGCGGACATCGCCAAGTACGGATCGTTGATCCAGTACCGTCAGAATGTCCGGTTCCTGCTCGGGGCGATCGAGGCTCTCGCTCTCGATCCCGATCTGTCGACGATTCGCTCCAAGGTGCAGGTTTCGACCGCTCTGAGAGATACCTCGCGCCAGGAGCGCAGGCTTGCCAGCTACGGCAACATGGTCGGGATTCCGCTCTTGTTGCTGGTGTTCTACATGGTGCTGGTGGCGCGACGTCACTCAGCTGCGCAGAAGTACGAGAGCCAGTTTCTTTCTGCGCGCCGAGCTCAACAGGTCGAGGAGGTGACCCAGTGAGTTCGAAAAAAGTGCTGCTGATGATCCTTGCGATCATCATCGGAGGCATCAGCCTCTATCTCAACTCCGACAGTGAATACACCGTCGATCTGAAAATCCCGGTTGCCATCGCCGAGTTGTCTGAACTGGAACTCGATCGAGTGGCACGGATCGAGATGACGAAGGGGGACTCGTCGGTTGTGCTGGTCAAGGAGAATCAGGACTGGAGTCTCCCCTCTGCGTGGGACTCTCCCGGCGACCGGGCAGAGATCGACAGATTGCTCGCCGATATACGCGCCATCGCAGACCCTGAGAAGAGGGCCTCCTCTGCTTCGAGCCACGACAATTTCCAGGTTGGCCCCGATGCGGGCCTGAGGATCTCCTTGTTCGATTCAGCGGGGGGGTCGCTGTGCGATCTGGTGTTGGGGAAGAGAGATCCTGATGGCTCCGGTCGCTCCTTCATTCGCATCACCGGTGAGGACACGGTCTACAGCGTCACCGGGAACCTGCTCTTTCGAACCGGATTCGGGGCAGGGTCTCTCGAAGCGGGCAACTGGACCGACAAGAATCTGTTTCGACTCCCTGTCAATTCCGAAGTTCGTCGTCTCACCATCGGATCTTCCGATGGAGTGGTTCGGCTCGAACGGGAAAGCACCACGGTTCCTGATGCCACGCAACAGCCTACCGAGACGGCAGAAGCCGAGGATCCGGTCTGGATGATCGTCGAACCGCAGCGAGCCGCCGCTGATGACACCACCGTGAAAGGGGTGCTCTCGTCGCTTCGGAATGTACGGGCAGCGGAGCCCGCCGATCCCTCGGACCTGGCCGCAATCGGTCTCGAACCACCCAACTCCTTCATCGAGGGAGAACTCGAAGATGGCTCGACATTCTTGCTTCAATTCGGTCACGAGACTCCCCTCATTGGCGGTGGCGAGGGAGTGTATGCACGGGTTGCCGGCCACAATCGAGCCGTGATTTTGAGGAGTTACGTCAGGGATTCCCTGATCAAGGGGCTCGACACTCTCACGGCAAACCAGCCGCAACCACAAGCGCAGCCAGAAACCCCAGCAGAGCCAGAAACTGGCGCAGATCCAGATCCGGACTCCGACGGCTAGCATGGATCGGTGCCCATCTCCGGGCTACCCTGCTACGGGTCTATTGACTACAGGTCGATGGACTCCGTAGCAGGAGGAATCGATGGCCAAGTTATATTTCAGGCACGGCACCGTCGGCAGTGCCAAGACGTTGAACTTGCTGGCGGTGGCTCACAATTACGAGCGCCAGGGTAAGAAGGTCATCGTCATCAAACCTGGCTTCGATGATCGTTTCGGTGAGGGGGAGGTGACATCTCGAGCCGGATTGCACCGTCAGGCTCACATCATACTGTCGGCTTCGGAGCGACTCGATCCGGCTGATTTCAAGGGTGTGCAATGTGTTCTGGTCGATGAGGTCCAGTTCCTGACAGCGGCACACATCGAACAACTGCGCGATATCGCCGATCAGGTCGAAGTTCCGGTGATCTGTTACGGTCTGAGAACCGACTTCCGCTCGCGTCTCTTTGATGGAAGTCGACGTCTGATGGAGCTGGCCGATTCCATCGAGGAGTTGAAGACCACCTGTCACCGCTGTAACCGCAAAGCGATCTTCAATCTGAAATGCATCGATGGTGTTGCGATGCTGGATGGGCCAAGCAAGCAGGTTGGTGGTGACGAGACTTATCAGCCGGTTTGTTCCAGGCACTTCGTCGATGCACTCGGGTTGGAGGGGATCGCAGGGATCGACGAGACCATTTCCGAGAGTGAGTTGACCCGATGAGAGATGCGGCACCGGAGACTGCCCAGGAGCCTGATGCGATCACAATACTGAGGAAAAAGTTGAGGGAAGTGTCGCTGGTTCAGCATGCTGTCACGGTGCTGGAGTGGGATCAGGAGACACACATGCCGCCTGGAGGGGCGGAGTCCCGTGCTGCGGCTCTGGGGGAACTGGTCGGCATCAAGCACAGGAGAGCCCAGGATCCGGCGCTGGGCGAGTGCATCGAGCGCGCCGAGGAGGTCGCAACGGACTCGGGAGATGCGGATCTTCAATCGCTGGTGCGCGAGGTTCGATACGACTACGACCAAGCGGTGCGGATTCCCGCGGCTCTTGCTACTGAAATTGCCGAGGCAACTTCCCGGTCGCTGGTGGCGTGGCGATCTGCCCGTGAGACTGACAACTTCCCGCTGTTCGAGCCGCACCTCGCCAATCAGATCCGGTTGCAGGAGCAATTTGCCGATTGTCTGCAGGATGGAGACGGTACTCACTACGACATCCTGATGAACCTCTACGAGCGCGGCATGACCGCGCACCGTTTCGAGGAGATCTGCCAGCAAGTGGTGCCGGGCATCCGGGACATCATCGGCCGAGCTCTGGCAAACCCGACTACCGAACCCGCCTTCATGCAGGGGCCGTGGGATCCCGACAAGCAACTCGCATTCGCCAGGGAAGTTGCCACTGAACTGGGCTATGACTTCGAACGTGGCGGGGTCGACTTCACCGCTCATCCCTTCTGCACGTCCCCTGCAGCTCCCCATGATGTGCGCATCACCACCCGAGTCTCCACCGATGAGTTCACCAGCAACCTGTACGGAGTGATCCACGAGGCGGGTCACGCCATGTACGAGCAAGGTCTCGATCCGGCCTGGGAGCACACACCTCTATGCGAGAGCATTTCGCTGGGGATCCACGAATCGCAGAGTCGCTTCTGGGAGAACGAAATTGGTCGCTCCGAGTCCTTCTGGAGCCACTTCTTGCCCAAGATGCGACAGTACTTCCCCTCACAGCTCGATGGGGTGACACCGCGGGAGATGGCCGCGGCGGTGAACCCGGTGCGGCCGTCGCTGATCAGGGTCGAGGCGGATGAGGTCACCTACGGCCTGCACGTGGTTCTTCGCTTCGAACTGGAGCAAGGGCTGTTCGACGGGTCCATCACCACCTCTGACCTGCCAGGTTTGTGGCGTGAGAAGATGCAGCAATATCTCGGTGTTGAGCCCGACACCGACAGCGATGGAGTTCTGCAGGACATTCACTGGAGTCTAGGAACGTTCGGCTACTTCCCCACCTATCTGCTCGGTTCGCTCTACTCGGCCCAGTTCTACCAGGCGATCGGTAAACAGATGGATATCGAGGCGGAGGTCTCGGCGGGACGCTTCGGCGCCATCCTGGAGTGGTTGCAGACCCGGGTGCACCGTCTCGGTCGCCGCAGGATGCCACTGGAACTGCTCGAGGATGCGACGGGGCAACCGCTCGATCCTGCAGTGATGATCGCCAGCCTCGATCGCAAGGTCGAGATGGTCCACGGGATCTGACCGATCGTGTCGGCGAAAACGACCGGATTTGGCCACTGGCTCCACCTGCAGTGGCCATCGGGACAGGTCGAACCGCTGCCCGAGGTCGCCGCTGATTTTTCAACCAATGTTCGGGGTCTCTTCATCGTCGGAGATCTGACCGGCATTCCATTGCTCAAGTTCGCCATCGATTCGGGAACTCGAGTGGTCCGTGCCATCCCGCAA
This sequence comes from Planctomycetes bacterium UBA1146, assembly GCA_963854815.1. GTDB lineage: Bacteria > Planctomycetota > UBA8108 > UBA1146 > UBA1146 > UBA1146. Next base: position 18,926 of record CAWLAN010000010.1, on the reverse strand, counting down.
ACCGAGATCGATTCAGCACAGGATCGGATTCCGCTCGTCATCATCGGTGCCGGGGTTGCAGGAGTCGCTGCCTCTGTCGAGGCACATCGACGTGGCATCGAGCACCGTCTGCTCGAATCTTCCCGTCTGCTCGATACCCTCGAAAACTTTCCGGTCGGCAAACCCATCTTCACCTGCCCACCCGAGATGAAACCGTCCGGAGATCTTCAACTCCCGGAGGGGGATCTCGATCGAGAAGGGCTGCTCGAGAGTCTGCGAGATCAAGCCACTCAGGCGGGTATCGAGCCGATCGCCTGCCGCGTCGAGTCGGTCTCTGCCAGCGGGAACTCGCTCCAGATCCGCTGTGTAGATGGTGAGACCCTCCAGGCGAAGCGAGTGGTGATTGCGATCGGACGCAGCGGCAACTACCGCAAACTCGGCGTCGTCGGCGAAGACCTCGATCATGTTTCCAACCGAATGCATGATCCTTCCGATCATCGAGGGGAATCAGTGCTGGTGGTCGGTGGTGGAGATTCCGCCTGCGAGGCTGCGGTGGCACTCGCCGATGCGGGGGCACAGGTGACCTTGTCCCATCGAGGCGATCAACTGGTCCGCCCCAAGAGCGAGAACATCGAGCGTGTTGCTGAGCGAGTTTCCGGCAAGACTCTCGAGGTCGAATTCCGATCGCAGGTGCTGGCGATCGAGTCCGACTCGGTGACGCTGGGCGTTTCCGAGGGACAAAAACAGATCGCCGCAACCTCCGTGTACACCATGATCGGCCGTGAGGCTCCGCTCGAGTTTCTGCGACGCTGTGGCATCAAGATCCGGGGAGAGTGGAACTGGCGCAGCTGGGTGAGTCTTGTCCTGGTGCTGATCTTCTGCACCTTGCTCTATCACTGGAAGAGACCCGGCGTGTGGCTTCCATTCTCGGAGTGGTGGAGTTCTCGGGGCGGATTTCCTCATGGGGTTGACACGTGGTGGTCCGGACTCGGTGGTGCCTTCTCCGATCCGACGACATGGCTCGGAACCCTCGCTACCGGTGTCGGTGAGGCTGGTTTCTGGTACAGCCTTGTCTTTACGCTGGTGGTGCTGCTGTTCGGATTGCGCCGCATGCGTCGCAGGCCGACTCCCTATGTCAGATGGCAGACCTGGACGCTGATCTCGATCCAGGCGCTGCCATTGTTCCTGCTGCCTTACCTGATCTTACCGTGGCTCGGCAACAACGGTCTGTTCGATGCCGGTGTCTTCAAGAGCATCGCCGATGCACTGTTTCCGGTGGCGGAGGGCTACGGTCCGGGGCGCGAATACTGGCGGGCCTTCGGTCTGATCCTCGCCTGGCCGCTGTTTTTCTGGAATGTCTTCAGCGACCAACCGATGACGGCATGGTTGGTGATCTCACTGATCCAGACTTTTGTGTTGTTGCCACTGGCGATCCGGCGCTGGGGGAAGGGAGTCTACTGCGGCTGGATCTGTTCGTGTGGAGCGCTGGCCGAGACTCTCGGCGATACCCAGCGCAGGAAGATGCCCCATGGCATATTCAGTAATCGGCTCAACTTCATCGGGCAGTTCCTGCTATTCCTGTGCTTCTTGATGCTGGATGCGAGGCTCACCTCATGGCTGTTCCCGGGCAGTACCATCGGCAATTGGGCAGAGGTTGTCTATTCATCGATCTTGACCGGAATTCCGCTGCTCAGTTACGAGTGGACGGTCGATCTGTTCTTTTCCGGGATTCTCGGGATCGGTCTCTACTGGCACTTCTCGGGTCGGGTCTGGTGTCGATTTGCCTGTCCGCTGGCGGCGCTGATGCACATCTACGCTCGCTTCTCCCGCTTTCGCATCATTTCCGAGAAGGCGCGTTGCATCTCTTGCAATGTCTGTACTGCGGTGTGTCACCAGGGGATCGATGTGATGTCCTTTGCCCAGCGCGGGATCCCGCTCGAGGATCCCCAGTGTGTTCGCTGCAGTGCATGCATCGAGGAGTGCCCGACGGCGGTGTTGCGCTTCGGAGCAGTCGATGGGGCAGGAAATGTGGTTCGTCTCGATTCGCTGGCGGCGATTCGAAACGCCTGAGGAAAATCGAGATCGAGAAACCACAGAGTCTCCCTGTTCAGGGACCCCTTCGACCACCGATGGGGGGGACCGGTAGGGCCTGCTCATCGAGTCCCCAACCGGCGAGTGGGTCGGTTATTCCCTCCTGGAGCTGTCGCTTCATCTTCGATTCGTCGAGTCGTGTGATGTGGTTTGCAAGTTCTTCGATGGCCCTGCGTCGGTCTCCCAGTAGTTCGTTTCCCCCATCTTCGAGGAAAGCATCGATGGCTCGCCATTTCAGTGTCCGGCCGATGGTCGGCGGCAAATGGCCGACCTGGGCCAGCGAGTGCAATGTCTGGAGCCTTGCCGGGGGTGGACCAATTGTGGATTCATCCAGGTCGACGATGCCGAAACTCCAGGGGCCTTCTGGTCGACCATCGATCAGTACGTTGTAAGGGGAGAGGTCGCGAGTCGTCAGGCCTCCTGCCAGGGCACGGCGAAGTTCCGTTCCGATCCAGCGAGCGAAGCGAAATTCATCGACGCTCTTCCACTGTTGCTTGAGAGCACGTGCATGCCAGTGATGGAGCGGTTCTCCACTGATCCAGGAGGAGATGAGAATCGCGCAATCGGCTCTCTCTTCGAGTGCCACCGGCAGTGGCAGCGGCAGCCCACCGCGATGCCCTTTTTCCATCGACTGCCACGATCGACGCGCACGACTCCAGCGGAGGATTCCCGGCAGCAGGGGCAACAAGACACGAAGAGATGGGGGGGAGGTAACGCGGTAGATCTTGCGGGCGTAGGTTTGTCCTCGCCACTCGATTCGCTCGAGTCGGCCACGGCGTCCTTCCGAGATGATCCATGCCGCCGGAGTCTCCATGAGGTTTCTTGCCACCTCGATGGAGATCCCCGCCCCCAGCAGTATCTTGCCATGGATCGACTGCGATTCTCGTGGCACCCTGATTCCTCTCGGTTTGACCCGACGAGCTGGTGTTTCCGGTCCTCGACGGATGGTAGCGAGCCGCGGTTTTTGAACAAGAGTTACGGAGGATCCGAACTGTGGATTCAGCAGATCCATTGATCATCGAACTGGCGAGCCACCGGTATCTCGATCCAGTGGCGATTCGAGTCGAACTATCGGCTCCGCAGGGAGATACGAGCCCAGAGTGGTTGCAACGGTTATTGATCCCCCAGGCACCGATCGACGCGATTTCCGATGAGTGCAAGAAAGCGGTGCGACAACTGCTTCGCCATGGCGGTTATCGACCCGCAGGTCGCGGCAAACCCTCCAGTGAATGGCTCGTCAAGACCGCATCCGAGGGCAAGTTGAGCTCGATTTATCCGCTCGTCGATGCAGGCAACGCCGCGTCCTTGTCGGTCGGGATTCCGTTGAGTGTGGTAGACCTCGATCGAGTCGCGACTCCGCTGGAGATCTCGCTCGGACTGGATGGCGAAAAATACGTTTTCAACCGTTCGGGGCAGGAAATCGATATTGCCGGTCTGCTGTGCCTGAGAGACGCCTCTGGAGCCTGCGCAAGCGCCGTGAAGGATTCTCAGCGGTCCAAGACCGATGCAGCGACCAGCAGCGCCCTGATTCTCATCTGGGGCACCTGCGAGCTCCCTGGTGCCTCGGGCCGTCTGGCCGCTCGTGTGCGGGAACTGCTGGAGCGTCTGGGAGGTTTCTGCGAGGTGGTGGAAATCGTCCCCAGAGGCTCAGCGTAATTGCTCCAATCGACCCGGAAGAAGCCATAGAATGGTCGAGTTGTGAATCGCTGAACTCGCATCATCCTCGGACGGGAGTCGCCGTTGTCCTTCGCGACAGTCGAACAACTGGTCGAAGAGATTTCCCGCGGTGGGATGGTCATTCTCGTCGATGACGTCGCTCGTGAAAACGAGGGTGATCTCGTCGTCGCCGCCGAGAAAGTCACGCCCGAGGACATCACCTTTCTGGCCACCCGGGGACGCGGTCTGATCTGTGCTCCTCTGGGGCCGGAGATCATCGATCGGCTGAAGTTACCGCCGATGACGGATCAACCTTCCGATCCGGATGAGTGTGCCTTCTGTCTCCCTGTCGATGCCAGGGAAGGGAACACGACAGGGATCAGCGCATTCGATCGTGCTCGCACGGCTCGTCTACTGGCGGATCCAGATTCCCGGCTCGAGGCATTCAAACGTCCAGGACACCTGTTTCCACTGCGAGCTCATCCTGACGGAGTGCTCGAGCGCACCGGTCATACCGAAGCCGCCGTCGATCTCACCCGGCTAGCGGGGTTGCGACCTGCTGCGGTGATCTGCGAGGTGATGAACGATGACGGGTCGATGGCCCGTCTTCCTGATCTGGTTCGTTTTGCCCGACGCCATCAATTGTTGCTCGGTACCATCGAGAGTCTCGTCGAATACCGGCGCAGTCATGAGATGGAGTTCGACCCTTCTCGTGTTTCCCGACCACTGCAGCACTCGGCAGCGCAGTTGCCGACTCCTTACGGGACTTTCGAGATCGAGCGCTGGAGTGTCGGCAATGGTGAACCGATCACCGTTTTGCGCAAGGGAGACCTGACGGACGCTGGTGGTGAGCCTCCCGTGGTACGGGTCCACAGCGCTTGTTTCACCGGGGACGTGCTCGCCTCGCTTAGTTGCGACTGTGGAGCCCAGTTACAGATGGCCCTCGATACGATAGGTTTTCGTGAGCGCGGAGCCTTGCTCTACCTTCCCCAGGAAGGACGTGGGATCGGGCTCACACGAAAGATCGAGGCGTATCACCTCCAGCAGAACGAGGGACTCGACACGGTCGAGGCGAACGAGCGGCTCGGATATCCCCCTGATCTACGGGACTACTCCGATGCCGCCAGTATTTTGCATGTCCTCGGGGCCACCAAAATCCACTTATTGACCAATAATCCGGCCAAGGTGGAAGGTCTCGAACGAAACGGAATAGAGGTGGCCCAGAGGCTGCCCATCGAACCGGATCCCGGACCGGTGAACCTCGGATATCTTCGAGTCAAGAAGACCAAACTGGGTCACATCTTCGAGACGATCTAGTTCTCGGGTTCGAAGGATCTCTCAGGATGGAAGACGGGCCCGCAGGGTTTCCCTGCGGGCCCGTCTTTTCGTTCATGCTGGGCTCATCTAGTTGCACAGGTCGGTGTTGTATCCTGCGCAATCCAGAGCGTCAACCGTGGGATCAACTCCACACACATTGGGACCAGGATCTGCAGGTGGCAGTCCGCCCGCGAAGATGTAGTTGAGAATTGAAACCGCATCGGAAATGTCGAGTGACCCATCGTCATTGGCATCGACAGAGTCGAAGCAAGCAAGGGGTAGATTCTGGAACAGGTAATTCAGGGTTCCAATCGCATCGGAAATGTCGAGGGTTCCGTCGACGTTGACGTCACCACGCTTGAATCGTTCCGGGAGGCAAGCTGTAAGACAGGAGATGCTATCGAGGGTTTCCCCACAGGCACCGGAGCCGGTGATCTCGAGCGTGTATTCGATCAGTTCTTCTGCAAGGGTGACGTCGACGGTCGTCGCGTCTCCTGGCAGGTTGGCCGCGACAACTCCGTCGACGAGCAAGGTGAGTGCCTGATATGCCGGATCATTGTTGAACCAACTCAGGGTCACGGTGCACGTCAGGTGGTCGATGTCGCATGTCAGCCCGGAAGGTCCGACTGAAGGAGGTGTCTGCGTACAGATACCCGTACCCATTCCTGGAGCCGAAGATTGTCCATTACTGATTCCGACCACGTCAAAGTCGGTGAGGACTCCGTCGGTGAGGGAGATCGAAGCGCTGGTGGCAGTTCCGGCATGGCTGGTAGTGATTCCGTCCTGGGTGATCTCGATGGAGTCATACGCCGCTTCGTTGGTCCAGTTGAGTGTCCCTGAACAGGTGCAAGCATCATCGATGGTGACGGTGACACCGGAAGGAGCAGGAGTCTCGACGGTAAAACTACCGTGGTTGAGAATCGGCTGCTGGGAAACTCCGTTGACCGAGATCACGCAGTTCACCGGCGGATTACCGAGTGTATTGAGGAACGCCAGTGCAGTGGTCGAACCAGGACCGGCGTCGGCGGCAACGGTGTACATGACGTGTGTCACGTCAGCAGTTCCTGCGGGAATCGACTCCAGTGGAGGAGCGAGACTCACTATTGCACCCACGATGAGTCCAGGTCCACCGAGCGGAGCCATTTGAGAGGTGAAGAAATCAGCACCGTCGCCGTTGTTGGTCATGAGCAGATCGCTACCTTGTTCGATCGAAGAGAGCGTCAAGGTTGGCGCCACATGAGAGAGTCCGAACTGGAACCCCTGCGAGTCGGTGGGTGATCCCATGTTGATCGCAACTTCGACGATGGAACCGGGAAGACCGCTAGCGGCCGGGGCAGTGAAAGCGTAGTTGGTCTGGGCCTGGAGTCCCGTGAAGGCACCCAGGAGAAAAATCATCGTCACGATGATGGACCGAGTAAGCATTATTGTTCCTTCCTCACTGTGAACTCTTGAAGTGCTGTCAATTCAAGGAGTCTGGATGCTGAGCATCACGAACGCTGGTTTCATGGAGAAATTCCACGCTGATGACTATTCTATTGACCCTTTGAAATGTTTACTAGTGGTTCTTATTGTTAATCCAGATGGTTGCGGGAAGGGTCTCTCGGGTAATCGACGATGGCGTTCCCCCTGCTGAACTTATGGCAGTAATTTCCGTTCGGAAACCTGAGGGAGGAAGTCTGGTCACGGCAGATCGGCAATTATTTCTCGATCGGAAGATCCTGACGGCAGATCACTGTCTGGAATCGTCTGTCGTGGAGGGTTCTTCCGGCACGGGGACCCCTGTTGGAGAGCCCCCCGCAGGAGAACTCACCTCGGCAAGACGATCGTGGTTCCGATCGGAATCGCCTCCACGTCCGGGATGGTGGTTTGATTTGCGACCAGGATGTCGCGATAGCGGTGACCATCTCCGTAGAAACGAACTGCCAGCGACCAGAGCGTATCGCCCTGACGGAGTCGATACGTTTGTGCCTGAGTTGGGCTCAATGCGGCGACAGGTTCGATGCTTGCGATCTCTGTGTAACTGGCCTCGTTATCCGCTGCGATCGGATCCTCTGGCAGCACGTTCGGATCTTGCCACGGAGCGTCCGAGTCGTCGAACTCGACCAGTTGGGAAGTATCCGCTCTTCCCATCGGGATGGGGATCACCATCAGCGGGTAGAGGGTTTTTTTGCCGTTCTCGACACGGTACCTCCAGAAGGGGAAGAACCAGTTTCCGTGGCTTTCTTGTGTTTCGGGTTGAAGGGCACGCGTTTCGGTGGTGCCTGCGATCCACAGTGGACCGGCACTGATGCGCTTCTCGGCTACAGCGCGACCGTCGATCTTTTCGGTTGTGGTCATGTCGTAGGCGAGCAGACCTCCCAGCAGAACCATGCCGCGTTGGTTTTCATTGCGGATCTGCCAGCTCCCGGTCGCCATCGCCACAATATCAGCGGGGCCGACCGATTCGTCGATGGCGAGTGCTGAATCACCACGAGCATCGGCGCCGGAACTACAACCGGCAGCCACTAGCATCAGGATGCACAGCAACAGCAGCAATAAACGGGGGATGCGCAAGCGCAACAGGCCATGGTGACAGGTGGAAAAAGGATGTTGAACTGTGTATTGCACGACTCGCCTCTTTCGGCAAAGTTCGCGCGGCGTGCGGGAATGCTATGGAATTCGCCTCTTGCTGGCAAGGGCAGTTGCCAGCAGGACCGTAGGAATCGTCAGCAGCGCCGCTGCGGTCCAGTAGGGAGAAGAGGGGCCGTACTTCCAGTACAGCACTGCTCCCAGGATCGGTCCAATCGCCCGAGCGAGGCTGCCGAGCGATCTAAATACCCCCAGAACCTCACCTTGCTGATCTGGACCGACCGACCGGCTGACGATGGTCGAGAGCATCGGCAGCACCATTCCTGATCCCACCGTCAGTGGCAACAGAGAGAGCCACAACTGCCACTCTTGAGAGGAAGCACCGATCCCCGTCAGGCCGAGGGCCACCAGCACCAGTCCGATCAAGGCAGTTTCGTGTTCTCCCAGTTTTTTGGCGAAGGTGCGCGAGCCGGTAGCCTGCACAAATGCCAGCACGACTCCGATGGCGACGAACATCAGGGCCGTATCTCGGGTATCCCACTGGAAACGTTGGCGCACGAGGAAGGCGAGAGTGAACTCCATGCTGCTGAAAGCGATCAGATAGAACATGTTGGCCAGTTGGGTTCGCATCACCGTCGTTCCCCAGCGCGATCCAAGCGAGATCTGGAAACGTATCGGTCGAGCAGCCAGCCCCTCCGGTCGCGTCTCCGGCAACTTTTTCCAGATCCACAACAAGTTGATGAGATTGAGCAAGCAGACCCCGAGAGCCGCAGCACTGAAGGGGGTCGTTCGTAACATCGACTGAGAAGCTGGATCTGCAGTGGAAGAGAGATCGATCAGGCTCAGAGCGCCACCGATGGCAGGCCCGAGGATGAAACCGAGTCCGAAGGAAGCCCCGACCAGTCCCATCCCGCGTGCCCGGGCAGAGCCCGGAGTCAGATCTGCGACCGCCGCAGTTGCCGCCGAGATGTTTCCGGCAGCGATCCCGGCGAGGATCCTCGACAAGACCAGCAACGCGAAGGTGCCACTGAAAGCCCACAGCAGGCAAGCCAGAAAATTCCCCGCGATGGTGATGAATAGAACCTTCCGGCGCCCGATGCGGTCGGAAAGACTGCCCCAGAAGGGACTCACCAGGAACTGGAGGATGCAATAGAGCGACCCGAGCACTCCGCCGAACAGGGTGACCAGACGTGCGTCATCGATGTCGGGAGAGAGGGAGCGCAACGTCTCGAGTAGCGCCTCCATCCAGGAATCACCCCGGTAGGAGTCGAGAATTGCCGGAAATAGCGGGAAGATGATGGAGAAACCGACCAGATCGATGAACAGTACCAGCAACACCGGGCTCAGACCTGGTCGGGTCGAATCGGCTCGAGATTCTTCCATCAGGTTCCTTTCCCCGCCTTGCTTCCGCATCCAGGGCAGGAAACAGGAAGCCGCGCAGATACTCCTCATGGAGTGAGTCCGGGTCAACCCGCCCCTGACTGGTTCCGGGGGGCTAGTCGAGATCGGTACTCCCGATTATCCTCTTCCTCATCGCCCCATCAGCGAGGGAGGCTGCCACAATATGCCCGGTAGTGACAGGTCACGGAAAACTACCAGTCCACGTCCTGCTGATCAAAGTAGCGTCGGAGAAGACGAACGCCGCTCGGATGAGCGGATTCGACCCCAGCATCTCGGCGAGTTCATCGGCCAGGGCGCGGTGGTGAACAATCTGGGTGTGTTCCTCGGGGCCGCCCGGAAACGAGGAGAGCCGCTCGATCACGTGCTGTTCTCCGGCATGCCGGGCCTCGGAAAAACCACTCTGGCTGGTTTGATCGCCGGAGAGATGGGGGTGGGTTATCGCGCTACCAGCGGACCGGTTCTCGAGAAGGCGAAGGATCTGGTCGGACTGCTGACCGAACTCGAGGAAGGTGATGTGCTCTTCATCGATGAAGTTCATCGCATCAGTCATGTTGTCGAGGAATATCTTTATTCGGCGATGGAAGACTTCCAGATCGACATCATGATCGACTCTGGTCCCAATGCGCGTTCGATGAGAATTCACCTGCCGCATTTCACCCTCGTGGCTGCCACCACCCGTGAAGGAAATTTAACAGGACCGTTTCGTGCGCGTTTCGGGATCCAGGAAAAACTGGAACCGTATCAAGATGAAGAGATCGTCGAGGTGCTGTTACGCAGTGCTCGCATCTTCGGGCTCGATCTGCGATCTGACGGAGCGAAGATCCTGGCCAGTCGCTGTCGGGGAACACCACGGATCGCGAACCGCTACTTACGTCGCGTCCGGGACTTCGTCCAGATGGATGGCAAATCAAAAATCGATGCAACCGCTGCCCGCGATGCGCTCGATCGTCTCGGAGTGGATTCTGACGGACTCGACTCCCTCGATCGGAAGATCCTGGCAACAGTGGCACGAGCCGGGGGTCAACCGGTCGGCATCAAGACCATCGCGGTCAGTGTCGGTGAGGAAGAACGAACCATCGAAGATGTTCACGAGCCTCACCTGATCCGAAATGGATTCCTGGAAAAGACCGCCCGGGGCCGGGTTCTCGGACCCCGGGCTGGTGCTGCTGGCGCCACCGGGACCCCGATGACAGATCAGGGCACTCTCGATCTCGAAGGTTCTCCGTGAATCGGGTTCTGCTTCTGACCGTTGTGATCGGCTGCATTTGCGGTTCCGGATCAGTGGAGCCGATGGACAGCACCGAGCAGTCCGATTCGATCTCCACCGAGGGGCCGTGGATCGGCGTGCTGCTGCTCGATGGTACCTTCTCGGGCACCGTCACCTGCGAGACCGGGTCGTTGCTTCTGAACTGGCATCAAGGTCGAGTCACACTTTCGTGTCCCCAGACCTTCGTCGCTACAGAGGAGACGCTCAGAATCGGCGATCGGCTGTTTCGCGAGCCGGTGCGGATTCGAGCGCAGTCAGGTCCGATGCAGATCGGACAGCGCCATCATGAAGGTTGGGTCGAATGGATTCCCGATCGCGGATTCGGTGGCTGGAAGATGATCGAAAGACTGGTGCTGGAGCGATACCTCGTCGGAGTGGTTTCGAGGGAGATGTCTGCCAGTTCCTTTCCAAAAGCGGCGCTCGAGGCGCAGGCGATAGCGGCTCGTACTTACACATATTTTCAGTATCTGACCGGAGGAGGACAAACTCGCCGTTATCACCTCTATGGCGACACTCGTAGTCAGGCCTACGGAGGCACTGCACGAGTGCCGCAAGAAGTGATCGATGCCGTAGCGAGGACTCGCGGAATGGTCTTGATGACCGACGGTCAGATCTTCGAGAGTTTCTATCACTCCACCTGTGGTGGAAGAACATGTTCATTTTCGGTGGCATACAATATCGCTGATGTACCGACTCTGCGTAGCGTTCCTTGCGACGGATGCATCAACTCTCGATTTTTCAGTTGGCAACGATTGATCGACCCGATCATGATTCGACGTGCGCTCGAGCAGATTTGCGAAGGAACCGGCGTGCAGATTGGGCAGATACAAAAACTGGTCCCGGTCGATACAGCCGAGTCAGGGCATGTCCCCTATATCCGGGTCGTGCACTCTGGCGGTTCCTTCGAGGTCGATACCCAGCGCTTGAGAAGTGCGCTCTCATCTTTAGGAGAAAACCTACGTTCCTTCGCCTTCGAAATCCGTCACTCCCCGGATGGGATCTTGTTCGTTGGTAGAGGCTGGGGCCACGGAATCGGCATGTGTCAGGTCGGAGCGCGTGGTTATGCGCTCCGCGGCGCCAATCGCACCTGGATTCTCGAGCACTACTATCCCGGGGTTAAGATCGGGAGGGTTTGGAACGGGAGGGTTCAGAACGGGGGGGGGCAGATCGGGAGCGTGTGGTGAAACAGCCCGGAGCGGCAAAACATCCGATGCAGGATGGATTCTCCTTCGAACTGGAAGCCACCTGTGCCGAAGGGGCGCGTGCGGGGCGTCTCGGTACCCCTCGAGGGGATGTTCTGACTCCTGCTTTCATGCCGGTCGGAACCCAGGGCAGCGTCAAGGGGGTCACTCCGGGGCAGTTGCGCGAGGTGGGGACCCAGATCGTACTCTCCAACACCTACCATCTCGCAGTTCGACCTGGAGCCGATACCGTTCGCGATCTGGGAGGACTCCACGCGATGATGGGTTGGGATGGACCGATTCTCACCGACTCCGGCGGATTCCAGGTGTTTTCCCTCGCGCATCGCAATCGCATCAGCGAGCAGGGAGTCGAGTTTCGCAATCACATCGACGGCGACACGATGCTGTTGACACCAGAATCTGTGCTCGATATTCAGGCGCTGCTTGGAAGCACCATCGCCATGGTGCTCGATCATTGTCCACCAGCTGGAATCGATCTGGATAGTACCGCGCAATCTCTGGCACGTACCGAAAGGTGGGCACTGAGATCCATCGAACACCGTCAGCGTCTCGAACTGTTCGAACCGATGGCACTATTCGGAATCTTGCAGGGCGGGATTCATCAGGAGCTGCGTGAGGAGGGGGCCGAGCGATTGACCGCCATGCCCTTTGATGGTTATGCGGTCGGAGGAGTCAGTGTCGGTGAGGATCGAGAGTCGATGCTCCAGGTCATCGCCTATGCAGGGAGATCTCTGCCGACCGACCGACCCCGCTACCTGATGGGGGTGGGGGGACTGGAAGATTTCCTTGTGGCTATCGAGGGTGGCATCGATCTGTTCGATTGCGTGATCCCGACCAGAAATGCCCGAAATGGCACCATCTTGCTCTCGGACGGTGGCACTCTGAACATTCGCAATGCCATCCATCGCCGTGATCGGAACCCGCTCGAGAGCGACTGTGATTGCCCGGCTTGCCTCACCTTCAGCAGGGGAACTCTGCACCACCTCTACAACCGCAGGGAGATGCTCGCCTATACGCTCGGATCCCTGCACAACCTGAGGGTCTTTCATCGGTTCCTCGAAACAGCCCGAAAAGCGCTCCTGGAGCACTCCTGGAGCCAGTTCAGGGACAACATTCGTGATGGATTCCGGGCCCGGTCCGGTTGAATCCCCTGCCTGATCGCAATAAGATCCGCAACTTCGTGTGATTCCTTATCTTGAGGGTCGGGGAGAGGAGTACAGATGTCTGGAATCGTCGTCATCGGTGCCGCTGTGACCCGATGTGCCGAGTTTCTAACGCTCCAGAAGCATTCTTTCTTGTTGCTGGCTCAAACTGAAGGCGCGGCCCCTGCCGGGGCTGCAGAAGGAGTTTCTACAGGACCGTCACTCATCGATTTACTGCCGATGTTCGCGCTGATGTGGATCGTGGTCTACTTCGTGATGATCCGTCCACAGCGCAAGAAGGCGCGCGAACACGCGCAAATGCTCTCCAGTTTGAACAAGCATGACCAGGTAAGAACCGTCGGGGGAATCATCGGGAAGGTGGTCCAGGTCGATTCCGACCAGGACATGGTGATCCTCATCATCGATGATGCGAAAAACGTCAGGATGCGAGTGGCTCGCCAGTCAGTGGCCGCCGTCCTTTCCGGGGAAGAAGTTCCCGCCAAGATCACGGAAGAGGATACTGCACGATGATCCAGAACATCGGCCGCGGGTTTTTTCTTGTGGCTCTCCTCATCGCTGCCTGTGTGTACTCGCTTCGGGATTACCAGAATGACATAAAGAAGGGTATCGATCTCGAGGGCGGCACCGAACTGTTCTATTCGATTCCCACCGAGATGATTCCGGTCGAGCAACGCTCCAGCGTCGCCTCGGATGTCAAAGATGTCATCTCCCGTCGATTCGATAGTTACGGCCTCAAGGAGATCAGTGTTGCCATCTCCGGGAACAACGGCCTGCTGATCCAATTGCCCGGTTTTGACAATGACGAACTGGAGCGTCTGAAGGGGCAGATCGAGCGCGCTGGAGACCTGAATATCCACCTCGTCTCCGCTGCCGAATACAAGACGATTGATGTGATCACCGAGATCGAGGCGAAGATGGTCGAGCGAGAGCAGGCGTTGATTGCCTACAACGCGCTCTCGAGTGCGCAGCGTGCTCTCCAGGATCCACCCGGCGAACTGGACCGTATCGTCGTCTACCGTTCGTCCTCCGTCGATGGTCTGCGCGGTGCCCCGGAGGTGGTCGAGAACGGCAAGGGTCTCAGGGTCTCCGGATCCTACATTCAGGAGGCCAGCCGGACCGTCGATCAGACCGGCGGCCCGGCGGTGGGATTCACCTTTGGTGGCGCCGGAAGCACCCTGTTTGCGAATCTCACCGGAGAAAATATCAATCGCAGCCTCGCCATCGTTCTCGATGGCGTCGCGATGAGCGTTGCAACCATCAATGACCAGATCGTCGGTCGCGGAACCATCAGTGGTAATTTCACCACGGAGGAAGTCGACGACATCGTCACCATCTTGCGAGCCGGTTCGCTTCCTGCCAAGCCGAAGCTCGAAAGTCAGCAGACGGTCGGGGCGGTGCTCGGCAAGGAATCCATCGACCGGGGAACCCAGGCGATGGTCATCGGATTCCTGCTGGTCATCTCCTTCATGATGCTCTATTACCGCGCACCGGGGCTGGTGGCCAATTTCTCGCTGATGTTCAACCTGTTGCTGGTCCTCTCCCTGCTGGTGATCTTTCGAAATACACTGACCTTCCCCGGAATGGCCGGATTGCTGTTGACGATCGGTATGGCCGTTGATGCCAACATCCTGATCTTCGAGAGGATCCGCGAGGAACTGGATCGTGGAAAAGCCTTACCTGCTGCTTTCCAGGCTGGCTTCCAGCGTGCCTTCTGGACCATCTTCGATGCCAACCTCACCACCTTGCTGACCGCCTTCGTGCTGTTTCAGTTCGGGACCGGAGCGGTCAAGGGATTCGCGGTAGTACTCTCCATCGGCATCATTACCTCCTTCTTCTCGTCGATTTTCGTCAGCCGTCTGATCCTCTCGGCATTGATCCGTTACAACATCATCAAGAAGTTTTCGATGGTGAGACTGATCTCGCGACCAAACGTCAACTTCATGGCGATGCGTGGAGTCGCGCGAATCCTCTCGATCCTGTTCGTGCTGCTTGGGATCTCGTTTCTGATCTGGCGTGGTGGCGAATCCCTGGGGATCGATTTCACCGGAGGAACGAAACTATCCGTCAATCTGGTCCGCCCGACCACCGAGCGTGAATTGCGCGACCTGGTTGCAGATCTTCCCCCACACGAAGATGGATCACGGCGGTTCGCGGACCTTCAGGTGCAGTCGCTCGGAGCCACCGGAGTGGTCGATTCGTCACGATATTCTCTGAAGACGAGGACCCTCGGAGAGGGGGCTGCCGAGACGGAGGCATTCAAGGAAGCGGTCGAAGAAGTTCTCAGCGCTGAGGGACTTCTGGCACCCAATGCCATCACAAGTACGCGGATCGATAGCGTCGAGGATGAGGCTGGAGCTGGTACCACGTTCGTCTTCGTCGCCCATCTTCACGTCATCGAGGGGATCGGGGTCGATCAGGAAGTGGGCGTGACCGCCAGCATGGTGGAGGATGCGCTGCGAGGGACAGGTTATCCGGTCGCAGGAGTGATCGAGACCGATGGTCCCGGAGCCTCTGCTGGCATCGTCACTTTCGAGGTGAGGAGTGAGGGGCAGGTCGATTCAACCGCAGCATTAGCGCTCCAGAGTTCACTCACCCAGAAGTTGAAGGATCTTGCCAAGTCCAAGGCGATCAGTCTTTCTGAACCATTCGCCGAGGTCAGCAGCATCAGTGGGCGGGTCGCCCAGAACATGCAGGGAAAGACCTTCGTGGCGTTGATGATCAGTTTCCTGGCCATCGTCTTCTACATCAGTATCCGGTTCGACCTTCGTTTCGGCGTGGCGGCGATCGTGGCACTGGTGCATGACATCCTGCTCACCCTCGGAGCGATCGCCGTGGGAGACTTCCTGATCGGGGATCTTCTCAACCTGAAGATCAATCTTCCGGTGGTGGCGGCTCTGTTGACGGTGGTGGGATATTCCCTCAACGACACCATCGTGATTTTCGACAGGATCCGCGAGAACCTGGTCGGTTCTCGCCGTGATGTGGATTATGTAAGTGTTGTTAACTCCTCCGTCAATCAGACCCTGAGCCGCACGATTCTGACCTCTGTGACCACTTTTATCGTCGTGCTGATTCTGCTCCTGATCGGTGGAGAGGCGCTTCATGCCTTCTCCTTTGCTCTTTGTATCGGGGTTCTGGTGGGTACCTACTCGTCCATCTTCGTGGCCAGCCCATCGCTGGTGTACTTGCAGGAGAGGGCCAGGAGGCGCAGAGAGCAGCACATTGCCGAGGCCGCTTCGAAGCAATGATGCCCTGCAGGCAGCGCCAGACACCTGGAAGGCAGGGCGGTTCGGTTGCTCGAAACCGAACCGCCCTGCTTTTTGTCCCGCTGGATTCCCGATCTTGACTCGTAGATCCATGCTCCCCTTCGGGTTATCTTTCGGCAGCGGTCAGTGGGTTCTTCCCACTCGAAGTACGCACCCACCTCGGGGAAGCGATGGTCGATAAGCATCGCGAGGGAATGGGGGATTCCATGGGTACGGGAACGAAGATCGGCATCATTCTCATCTTGATCCTGGTGGTGGTCGTCATCGCCAACTTGCTCGACAGTGAGGTCCAACGCGGTCCAAGCGTCGAGCAACAGGTCACCGGAAGCAGTCCAGGTGAGGTTCCATCGGTTCGTCCGCCTCGCACCGGAACTAGTGGTCCTTCCATCGATGAGCCGCGCAGGACGCGTCCTGGTCAAGAGCGGGATCTGGTCACCGCAGGCACCTCCACGACAGGCGTGGTCAAGTCTTCCGGTGATGTTGGGGCCGTTGGAACTGGTTCCACTGTGGCTCCGGAACTCGATGTTGTTTCGATCAAGCCGGCCATCAGTCCGGTCACTCAGCCGGGAGTGTCCCGTGCGACTGCGGTGATTCGCTCCGGCGGACGTATTTCGTCTCCGTCTGAACCGACCCCGGTGCGTGCCAGTGCTCGCCCGGCAGGGGTAAATAATCCCGCCTCTACCGCCGTCACGACGGTCATCGTCAAGGTGAATGACACTCAGTGGGATATTGCCAAACGCTATCTGGGCAGTGGCTTACGCTGGACCGAACTGCTCGAACTCAATCCTGGCCTGCGCGAGGATTCGATCCTGCAACCGGGTCAGAAGTTGAGGATCCCCGCAAGAGGTGTGACCGTGAAGAAACCGGCCTCGAGCAGCACCCGTTCGGTGGTCCCTCCATCAGGATTTCGGTCGGTGCTCATCCGTGACGGCGATACGCTCTGGGACCTGGCGGAAGAATATTTGGGCTCCGGGATTCGCTGGATAGAGATCAGGGATGCGAACCCGGGTCTCGATCCGGGTCGGTTATCGGTGGGGAACAAGATCCTCATCCCTCGCTAGCTGAAACCGATCGACTGGCACTATCCCCGACGGACACTTTGACGTGATCACCTCCTGGCACGTGATCGAACATGTTCGGGATGTCCGTGACACGCTTGCTGAATGGTACCGGGTACTCAAGCCGGGCGGCTGGGTGATGATCGAGACCCCCATACCAGGTGGTCGCACGACGAGCGGCCTGATGAGGGCGGGCGCCCAGACAGGCTGCTATACTGGCAAGCCGGTTCACGACCCGCTTCTCTTACCCTGAAACAGCCATGATTCTGTTGCGATCCGCAATCGCCCTTCTGCTGGTCCTGATCTTCACTTCCTCGCTCCCGGCCCAGCATGACCGTGAGCGGAATGCCGTGCGGCATATCGCCAGCGGAGACGTCGACAAGGCATTGGCGGAACTGGAAAAGGGAGAAGCGGCAACTTCCGAAACACACTTCGTTCGTATGCTGGCGGCCCTGGAAGCAAAGAAAACCGACCAGGCCGTAGTGCACGCGCGTGCTGCACTCGATGCCGGGCTACCCTTCGGACGCCTGGTGGCCGGACCCCGCGACCGGCTGGCCCCGCTTTACGCTACCGATCAATATCGCCAGTGGGCACGGCAGAACGACTCGCTCCAGCTGCTGCACGGCCCGATGCTCGGCGCGATCAGCAGTGACTCCGCCTCGCTCTGGCTGCGGACAGCGAAAAAGGGATCCGTCCAGGTCCGGGTCCTGGATGCCGGCAGCGGGAAGCTCATCAGCACGTCCCAACAGGTGGCTGCCAGTGAGCACACTGACTTTACCGCCGTGGCACGGCTGACCGGCCTGGAAGCAGATCACTCCTATCGCTATGAAATTGAGGTCGACGGCATGCAGGTACCGGTCGAGAACGGCCAGTTCCAGACCTTTCCGCAGCAGGGAACCGCTGCCAGTTTTCGGGTCGGCTTTGGCGGCGGAGCGGGGTTTGTACCGAAGTGGGAGTACATGTGGGACACGGTGCTCGAATCCCGTCCAGTTGCTTTCCTGATGCTCGGAGACAACGTCTACATCGATGATCCGACTCATCCGCTGACAAACCACTATTGCTATCACCGCCGGCAGTCCCGTCCGGAGTGGCGCCGTTTTACGGCCGCCACCGGTATTTACTCGATCTACGACGACCATGATTTTGGACTCGACGACTGCATCCCGGGCGCCGAGATTGAACAGCCGGCCTGGAAACGGACTGTCTGGAAGACGTTTCGCCAGAACTGGGTCAATGCCTCCTACGGCGGCGGGGAGAAACAACCCGGCTGCTGGCAGGATTTTTATATCGGCGATGTCCATTTCATCCTGCTGGATGGTCGCTATTACCGCAGTCGTGATGGGGATCCGACCATGCTCGGCCCGGTGCAGAAAAAATGGCTGCTGGAAACTCTCGAGAAGTCGAAGGGGACATTTAAAGTGCTGGCCTCGCCCGTTCCCTGGACCGCCGGGGTAAAGCCTGGCAGCAAGGACACCTGGGATGGTTACTCGCAAGAGCGAGAGGAGATCTTTACTTTCCTCGAGGCGAAAGGAATCAACGGTGTGTTTCTCGTCGCGGCGGATCGGCACCGCACCGACCTGCGGGTGACCTGCAGGCCCGATGGCTATGACCTCTACGAGTTCGAGAGTTCCAGGCTGACCAACCGCCACACTCACAAGGTCATAGAAACCCCCGGGCTGATCTGGGGCTACAACAAGACCTGCTCATTTGCCCTGATGCGATTTGACACGACCGCGGCCGATCCGACGGTGACGTTCGAGGCGATCACGATTGATGGGGAGAAGGTGCATTCGCACCAGTTGAAATTGAGCCAGCTGACACACAAGTAATTGACAGAACCAACGATGAACAAGGGAGCAAACACCATGAAGAACCAGGCCCTCACTATTGTTTTCAGCATCTCCTGGCTCCTTTCGGGAGTCATGCTCGCCGGTGCCGACGAACCGGCAGCGTTTCGT
>CAWLAN010000009.1:0-33725 GCA_963854815.1 Planctomycetes bacterium UBA1146 | reverse complement strand
GATGGCAGGGTCGGTTTCCGTGACTTCACCACCGGTGGAGGTGGCGGCTCCTGGTCGATCGGCGGACCGCTCGAAAAAGGGCGCGGGTCTCTACTGCCGAACCAGGTCCAGAGCGGGGATGGCGGCCAGGGGCCGTGGATCCTGCGCCTGACCCAGACCCAACCCCTGACCAACAATCCTGAATCCGCGACCGCCACCCGGATGCTACTCACCGCCACCCAGGTAAAGACCGGGAATCTGATCTCCTCGGCGTCACTCTCTGGCGTGTCTCGAGCACAACTCAGTGGATCCTTCGGCCTGGCCAGTCACCTCGGGGGAACCAATAACTCCGAGGGGTGGTCCTTCCACAAATTGCAGGCGAACGGGTTCGGCCTGGTTGCCCATCCGGAACGCTCACTGGGACCGATCTACGGGCTTCAGTACTGCCTCTCTCGCGACAAGAACGGCACCCACGAATGGAAACTGACCGCTCAACTGGCCCCCATCTCCAGCAAGGAGTTCGTTTCCTGCGAATTACTGGTCGCCAAAGAAGATGAATGGCGAACTGTCGCAACTGGTGACTTCGAGCCACTGTCTCGAACCGTCAACTTCAGGGTCAAAGGATGGAAAGCAGACCGAGACCATCGATTCCTGGTGAGATGTCGTCTGCGTGATCGACTTGGAGTCGAGACGGACCACGACTATGCCGGACAGGTGCGAGCCGAACCCGATGCCGATGGCGAACCGATCGTCATCGGCCTGATCTCGTGCATGAAAAACTTCACCGGCCAACTGGCATGGAACTCATCATCGATCTGGTTTCCTCATCAGCAGGTCGCCGATGGTGTGGCTTCCCACGATCCAGACCTGCTGTGCTTCGCCGGAGATCAGATCTACGAGGGAGATATCTCGCGCGCCGAAAGAAGCCCCCCGGACAAGATGTTGCTCGACTACCACACCAAGTTTCTGCGCTGGTACCGATCCTTTGGCGAGCTGACTCGCAATACCCCCTGCATCACCATCCCTGATGACCACGATGTCTATCACGGCAACATCTGGGGTGCTGGCGGCAAGCGAGGGCGCAAGGAACCGGGCACCACTGCACAGGACTCCGGCGGCTACAAGCTCGCCCCTCGTGAGGTCAATGCCATCCACCGGACCCAGACGTCTCACCTTCCCGATCCTCTCATCGATGGTCCCATCGGCGCGGGCTACAGCGTCTATACGACCCGGGTCGAATATGCGGGGCTCTCCATCGCGGTGATCTCCGATCGACAGTTCAAGAGCGCACCACGACCCTCTGTACCGGAGGGAAATGTCGTCAACGGCTGGTTCAGGAATCCGGACTTTGATCCGAGAGATGCCGACCTTCCCGGGCTCCAGTTGCTCGGGCAGGCGCAGGAGAAGTTCCTCGACGAGTGGGCGCTCGACTGGGGATACGGAGCACGGTGGAAGTTCCTGCTCTCCCAGACTCCCTTCTCCAATGTCGCCACCTTGCCGCCGGGAAAAACCGGCGGCATCACGCCGAGTCTACCCATCGTCGAAGCCGGAGGCTGGCCCGAGGGCGAACTGCCCGTCGCAGACTGTGATTCCGGCGGCTGGCCGCAATCACCGAGAAACGAGGCGATCCGGCTGCTGAGAAAAGCGCGCGCTTTCCATCTCGCCGGCGACCAGCACCTCTCGTCGTGCATCCGCTATGGAGTCGATGAGTTCCGCGATGCAGGGGTCGCCTTTGCCGGTCCAGCAGTGGCGAACACCTGGCCGAGGCGTTGGTTTCCCTCCACCGAAGGCAGCGGCGAGAAGGTCAGCGAGCATCGTGGCAGCGGAGATTACCTCGACGGCTTCGGCAACAAGATGACGGTGCTGGCGGTCGGCAATCCCTATCACACCGGTCGACAGCCGGCCCGACTGCTCGACCGGGGGCCCGGCTGGGGCATCGTCCGCGTCGACAACAACAAGCGCGAGGTCACCTTCGAATCGTGGCCGCGCTGGTGCAAACCGGGCGACCCCGATAGCGCCCAGTACCCGGGTTGGCCCATCACCGTCACGCAGCATTCACTCGATGGGCGCAAACCGTATGCACGGCTCGAGCCAGTCAAGGAGATGGACGGGATGACCGTGGTCAGCGTGGTCAACAGCGACAACAGCGAAGCGCTGTACAGTTACCGGCTTCGGCCCGATGAGGTGTGGTCACCCCCGGTCTTTTCGGCCGGCACCTATCACATCATCCTCGCCAATCTGGAAGAGAATCGCTGGAAGTTGTTGCCGCAACAGATCATTCCCTGAGGAAGGGCTGCAAAGGAGACCATCGCATGAATTTGCCGGGGTTATTGCTGGCGCTGTGCATCTACTTCCCGGTGACTTCAGGTCCCTTCGTGGACAAACTCTCCGAAGCGGAGTTCGGGCGCTTGCACGAGCAACTGCAGGCGCCAGCCGATGCGCCGTGGCGGACCATCCCGTGGAAGATCTCGCTGCTCGATGCCCAGCGCGCCGCCATCGACCAGCACAAGCCCATCTTCATCTGGGCGATGGACGGGCACCCGCTCGGCTGCACCTGAAACAATGGAGTGCTTGACCGTGCGTCAACCTTCGCCGACCCCGAGATCGTTCAACTGCTGAAGTCCCGATTCATCGCTGTCGCCATCGACCAGGCCTACCACAGACGCCAGCAAGACGCAGAAGGAGAGTTCTACCGCAAGATCGCCGGCCAGGGTCCGCGCCACGATTTCAAGAAGACCACCCAGGGGCTCTATCTCGCCACCGCCAGTGGCAAACTGCTGGGCTTCAACAACAACCGTGGTGGAGATCGTATCAAAGCCCTGATGAAGAAGGCGCTCGAACAGTTTCAGCCACCGACGGCGACACCGATCGAAGCGGGGCCAGTCGATGACCGCTACCATGCACCTCTACCCGAGGGCGGGATGGTCGTGCGGGTACAGGCAAAGATCCTCGGCGGCTACGAGCCAACGACCGACTACTGGAGCAAGATCTATCAGGACTCTCTGTCACGCGACAATCTGTGGGTGACCAGGGCTGAATACGAGGGACTGGTCAGCGGCCAGTTACTCCCTGGCTTGCAGAGGCGCATCGTACGCTTTCATCTGATCGACAATACCCGCGGTGAACCTCAGATGTGGAAAGCCGAAGAGATCACTTCCCTCGATCTTTCGCTCGACAAAGGTCTGCTGAGCGGAACCGTGCACCTCGAAACCGCATCCGGCAACCGCGGCTATAAGGCCAACCTGCTCGGCCATATCGAGCACAAGAATGGCAAGATCACGCGTTTTGATCTCGTCGCGCACGGACAGTTCTGGGGCGAATGCACCTACACCCCCGGAGCCCCGAACGGGAAGTTCCCACTGGCGGTCTCCTTCACCCTCGCCGATGGCAGTGATGTGGCCGACGGTGTGCCACCAAAGGGATCGCGCGGTTGGGTGGAGGGCTACCTGCAGCCATAGGCTGCCGCGGTGAGGATAAGTGCCGCCACGACCACGAAGTATCGGCACACTCATCCGGTAAGTGAAGGACCTCAGGATCGAACGCGATAACGATCCACCCGCACACTCTTGCCGGAAAAGGTCGCCTCCGCTTGCAGCGACTCGGTGATGGGGGGAGCCCTCAGCGAGCGTTTCACCACGACCCGCTCGGTGGCCACTTTCATCGCCAGCGAGAAGAGTTCCTCATCTTGCTGGATATTGGCCCCTTCCCCGACCAGCAGGCGTATTAGCGTCGCCTCCTTCTTGACCGCGGCACGCCCCTTCCCCTCGGGAAACATCGGATCGAGAAGGACGATATCCGGTCGCTGGTTCCGGTCGATCGCCTGCAAGAGGGCTCCCCTGGAATCCTCGATGCGGATCGTCAGTCGTCCGGCTGCCGCTGCGATGTCACCGCTAGCAGCCAACGCTCGCCGATGACCATCGAGCAACAGCATGCCGAGCAATGGATCACGTTCGAAGGCGACGACACGACAACCCAGTAACGCCAACGTCATCGCATCTCGTCCCAGTCCTGCGGTCACATCCCACACCACAGATGGCTCTTCCTCTGCTGAACGCAAGACGGCTCGCGCCAGCAATCCCCTACGACCCTGCGACGCCCTGCGCTGAATCGACGCCGAAGCAAGATCAACGGTGACGGAACCGACACTGCGACCATCGACAGACGATACCGTCAGCCCTTCGGACAGGGCAACAAAACGCAACGAAGGCTCACCTTGCCCTGGAGAAATCTCGAAGAGAACGGTGGATCGTTCGGGAGCCATGTCTCGATCCTGCCCGATCCCGTCCGGGAGGAAAGCCTCTGAAACAGAAAACACCATGAAAACGACGGTCCGAAGGCCATCCGTTTCCGGATGACAATTGAGAGAAATCCCCGCCAAGGTTTCTGGTATGGAGATCGCCATGACAAATCACCGTCACCTACACGTTCTTTGTCTACTTCTCAGTCCCCTCTTCATGTCACTTCCGTTTACCGCGCAGACTGCCTATGCCAGCGCAGAGGAGATCTGCTTCAATGGCATCGATGACGACGCGGATGCACTCGTCGACTGCGATGACCCAGAATGCCAGCCCGGTTATTTCAAAAAGAGTAGCGAAGAGCTCGGGGACTCGGACAGCCATAACGTTGCACTCGGAGATTTAGATGGCGACGGCGACATCGATGCCTTTGTCGCCAACAAAAACGGCCAGGCCAACACCGTGTGGATCAACCAGGGTGGAATTCAGGGAGGAACCGAGGGCGTCTTCGTACACGACTACGACCTCGCCAGACATAACCTGGGGTCCTCCGACAGTATGGATTGCCAACTCGCCGATCTCGACGGCGATCTCGATCTCGACGCCTTTGTGGTCAATACCGGTCAACCCAATCGCATCTGGTTGAATGATGGGGCCGGAAATTTCACGGACAGCGGTCAGGCGCTTGGATCTTCGAAGAGTCATGGCGTGGAAATGGGAGATCTCAACGGTGATCACTACATCGATGCGTTCGTGGTTAACGTTGATGAACCCAACCGGGTGTGGACCAACGATGGGTCTGGAGTATTCACCGATGGTGGTCAGGGGTTGGGGGTGTCGGCCAGTCTCGATGTTGCGCTCGGCGACATCGACTCCGATGGCGATCTCGATGCGTATGTCGCCAATGGCGCTTTTCAATACAACATTCTGTGGATCAACCAGTGGGACGGTCAGACAGGAACACTCGGCCTGTTCGAGGACAGCAAACAGGATTTGGGCGCTTCAAATAGTCAAGACGTTGCTCTCGAAGATCTCGATGGCGATGGCGATCTCGATGCCGTGGTCGTAAATCTCAACCAGAGCAATTATGTCTGGATCAATGAAGACGGCGACTTCAGCCAGGGCCAGGAGCTGGGGGTGGGGGCCAGCTGGGGCGTCGACATCGGAGATCTCGATGGGGATCAATGGCCCGATGTGTTCATTGCCAACTACGACGAACCCCATCGTGTCTGGTTCAACAACCAGAACGGAAGCCTCTCCGACAGCGGTCAAGCGCTGGGGCAGGCGATCAGTAGTACTGTTGTTCTCGAGGATGTCGATAGCGATGGTGACCTGGATGCCTTTGTCACGAACATGCAAGCCAACCACGTCTGGATCAACAACATGGTGCAAGCCTGTGGCTCCGATCTGGATGGAGACGGGATTCCCAATCAATGCGATCTAGACCTGGTCATTGGCGCTGATTGTGACCAGGACGGTCAGGTCGATAGCTGTCAGCCCGATAGTGATGGCGATGGACTCATCGATCCTTGTGATTCCGATCTCGATGGCGACGGCGTCCCGAATGACTGCGATCTCGACCAAACCCCTGGCGATGACTGCGATCTCGATGGGCAAGTCGATGCCTGTCAGGCAGATACGGATACCGATGGCACCATCGATCCTTGCGATGACGATCTCGATGGCGATGGGGTCCCCAACGATTGCGACACGGATCAGACGGCCGGGCCAGATTGTGATGGAAATGGAACTGTAGACGAGTGTGATCCGGATGTGAATGCCAATGGCATCCCGGAAGCCTGTGAAGTCTTCCGTCGTGGTGATGTGAACACCGACAGCTCCGTGAACATCGCCGATCCCATTACGCTGATTTATTTCGTACTCGGCGCATCGGAGATCTCATGCGTCGATGCTGCCGACGTCAACGACAATGGCGATGTGAACATCGTCGACATTGTCCACCTGCTGATGGCCATAATGGACGGCGCACCAGCCATTCCCGACCCCGGTCCAATAAACTGCGGCACCGATCCGACGGCGGACACCCTGATGTGCGACAGTTACGACGGATGCTAATCGGGAGTGAAAAAAAGAAAGACTGAATAAAGGCTCTGTTGTTTCCGAGTCCAGCCTATCCGGTGTGACCCCGACATCGGTCGCCGTGGTCACACCGAACTAGACCAGAAGGGCTCGGACATTCCCGGTCATCCCCCCACGATCACGCACCCTGCATCCAAACGAAGTGGGAAGCAAGTCCCTCCAACAAAACTCACTAGCGTGTAGGATCCGACATGCAGATGGCACCTCTCGACCTGGTGATTCTTGGCATCTATGTCGCCTTCGCGATCGGTGTTGGATTCTATTTTCGCCAGAGAGCCAGCAAGGACCCAGATCAGTTCTTCCTGGCCGGGAGAAAACTGCCCTGGTGGGTGGTGGGAACCTCGATGGTGGCCACAACCTTCGCCGCAGACACGCCGCTGGTGATCACCGGCTGGGTTCGCGACGGCGGAATCTGGCGAAACTGGCTGTGGTGGTGCTTTGCCGTCGGCGGAATGCTGACCGTATTCCTCTTTTCGCGCTACTGGCGTCGTCTCGGGGTGATGACCCAGGTGGAGTCGGACCGATCTACCTGCTGCGCTGGTTGTGGTGGCGCGTCACCGCCTGGAGCGAGATCTCGGCGATGATCACCTCGAGTTTGACCACCACCCTCGTGACCTTTGCTACCAGTGACGGCTGGCAACTCGGGCCTCTCTCTCCCGGCGGAGAAATCACTGCAGAAGGTCGGATCGTCATCGTTGTGCTGCTGTCGACCCTGGTCAGCCTCGTCGTGACCGTGCTGCGGCCCAGGCCTGACCCCATCAAACTGGTGCCCTTCTACAAGAAAGTGCGGCCGACAGGTGCCTGGGGTCCGGTACGGGCCCTCGCCGGGGTTTCCCCGAAAAAAGGAGAGGGGATCGCCGTCATCGTTGGCGTCTGCGGGGGACTCGCCATGATCTGGGGCCTGACCCTGGGACTCGGTGCCTGGATGCTCGGTCACGCCTGGACCTGGACGGCCTTCGCAGCGGCTGCCGCAGGAGCCATCGTGGTCGCCTCCATCCTTCCTGGCTTGCTCCGTGAGGACACGACCCAGGGAGAAGAGAACCGATGAGCGCTTCTGCTGCTCCCGGCCACAGGATCATCCTCTTGATCGCCCTCGCCACCTGGGCGGGCTTCTTCTTCGTTCGAGCCACCGGTCCCGACGACCTGCTCAGTCGTGATCAGGAGAAGGTCGGCGTCTACGTGCTCGACATCGTCGAAAACGATCACTGGCTGTGGCAACGAGACCATGACGGTCAGTTCGCCTCCAAGCCGCCCTTGACCCAGTGGCTCGCCGCCTTCTTCACCAGTGCCACGGGTCAGTTCCATCGACTGTCGCTCACTTTTCCCTCCTGGTTCGCCTGTCTCATCACGGTGATCGTCATCTGTGGCTGGACCGGTCGCGAGTTCGGAAGCGCTGCAGCACTCTGGGCTCCGCTACTTCTGCTGGCCAATCCGATGGGGATCCGAGCAGTGCTGCTGGCGCGCAGTGACCCCCTTTTCCAGTGCACCATCGTCTTGCTTGCCCTCGCCGTTTGGCGTTGCTGGATCGATGGAGCACGCGCCTGGCCCATCGTTCTGGCGGCAACCGCCGCCTTGCTGACGAAAGGCCCGCTCGCCCTGATCATCGTGCTGCTGGGATTGCTGGCAACTTTCACCCTGAAGAAAGGAGAGCGCCCGCCGATCCCCGTCAGGACCATCACCATCGCGATGTTGCTATCACTGGTTGTGCCTGCCCTGTGGCTCTGGGCTGCCGAGCAAAACAGTGGCGGACAGGCGGTAGAAAAACTGCTCCAGCAGGAATTGTTCGGACACGCCCTCGGCACTCGTATGGATGCAAACCAGCAATCATGGAGCCATCATTTGCTTCCCCTGGGATGGTTCCTCTCGCGGCTGGCCCCCACCGGCATCATCGCGATCATCGCGATCATCCGCATGTGGCTACGACCCAGCCACAAGCAGCGAGAACGCGCGGCAGAGAGATTCTTGCTTGCGTGGCTGTTGGGGGGGTTGCTGCTGCTGTGTATCGGCACCCATCACCGATTCATCCACTTGCTGGTGATCTTGCCCCCGGTAGCGATGCTGGCGGCTCGAGAAGTCTCAGGTTGGTTGAGTACACCAGCACGTGGACCGATGTGGGCCGCGATCGCACTGTCGGGAGCGCTTCCTCTCACTGCGGTTTACCTCGACATGATCGACATCTCGTCACCTCGTATCGTCCGATCCCGCGAACTGAGGGAGTTCGCCCTCTCGGTACAAGAAGAGGTGGGACCGGGAGCCAGGCTGGCTTTTTTCTCAACCACCGCTGGAGTGCAAGTTCAACTGGCCAGGCATCAACCAGCACTGGCACAACAAGACATCGGCCGAACTCTCGATTCGAACGAAGCCATTTATGTCATCGTCGAAGATGAAGATCGCTTTCGAGATCTGGCCAGGAAACAGGGTGTTAGGTTATTTGATGTACCACTGCGACGCCCTTTCGCTGGGTCCCATCTGGCGCTCTTTGCCAGCGAGGGAGCTGCGGGAGTACAGAAGGTGCCGGATCGCAGAAGTCCTAATTACGTTATATTGACTCTCTTGTCGCTTCTGACATGCGTTCTTTTGGTCTTTAGCGTCCGATTATTGACCGCCAATATCAACCCTATCGCGGATCAAAGTTCGAAATTATAATGAAGGCAGCCCACCCCGGTCGTGGACGCTGGATTAGTTCCGATTCTGCTCCACGAAATGAATACATGATGCACAACAGGAGGTCGAAGATGACGTATCGAGGTCCAACCCCTGGCACCCTCTTTCTTTGCTTTCTTTGCCTGTTCTTGCTTCTGATCCCCACCGTCACAATCGCTTCGGACGCACCTTTTCGTCGTGGCGATGTCAACGATGACGAAGGTGTCGATATCTCCGACCCGATCACCGTTCTGGACTACCTGTTCAACGGCTCCCAGGCCATCGGCTGCCTGGATGCGGCAGACGTGAATGACAGTGGCTCCATCGATCTGGCCGATGCCATCTTTCTCTTGACGTACATCTTCTCCGGTGGCTCTGTTCCCCCCGATCCGGGCCCCTTCAATTGCGGACTGGACCCGACCCTCGATGGGATCGGCTGCTTTCAAAACTCCTGTGATGGGGCTGGAGATCCGGCACGAGTCGCTGCGGGGCACTTGATGCATCGCATCGGATACGGCCCGCTGCCCGATGATGTCGACCAGATCCTCGCTGTCGGTATCGAAGCTACGCTGACCTCGCAGCTGAACCCCGGCACTGGCGTCGAACCGAACAACCCGGCCCTCGCAGACCTGGAAGACTTTTTCACGTCGGAGATCCCGGTCGCTGATGAGAGATTCCTGCTCAGACCGAATGCCCCCTTCCACTACTTCCTGGGCTTCGAAGAACCACCGGTTGACTGGGCTCAGCCAGGTTTCGATGATTCCGACTGGATCGTCGGCAAGGCGGGATTCGGTTGGTCGGACAACGACGATGTCACCGAGATACCCCAGTTTGCTTCCACTGATCTGGCATCGATGTACATCCGAACCGAGTTTGTCATCGCCGATCCCGTGGTGCTTTCGCCGGTTTACCTGAAGATTCTCCACGACGATGCTTTCGTCGCCTATATCAACGGCATCGAGGTGGCCAGAAGCGTCAATGCGAACGGCACTGCTCAACTGGTGGGTAATCCGCCCCCGTTCAGTCAGTATTCCAGCGGCACCCACGAAGCAGGGATCCCCGAGTACTACCTGATTTCCGATTCGTTTTTGCAACCTGGAATCAACACCCTCGCCCTCCAGGGTCACGATGCTCCCAACAATGGTGATTTCACCCTGGACCCGACCCTCGTCTCCCAGCTCTTCAGTGCCGACCCACCCCGCGAGATCATCCTGTCGGATATTAATCTTCAGCGCTTCCCATTCATCCGGGGCATCTATTCGACGAGGCAGCTGCAGACGGTGCTCGGCGAGTTCTGGGAGAACCATTTCACCACCGATGAAGAAAAACTCCGCGACCTGCTTCGCAACGCCCGGAATCGATACGGGTTCAGAATCCTCGGCAGCAATACTGCTGCCCGGATGCACTCCGCGACACTGGAGTTCGAGGAGTATGACTTCTTCCGCGACAACGCACTTGGCTACTTCGGCGATCTGCTGATGAGCAGCGCAGCAAGCGTTCCGATGCTGGTCTACCTCGACAACATCCTCAACTTCGCCGAGGAACCCAACGAGAACTACGCCCGGGAGATCCTCGAACTACATTCACTTGGCGTCGACAATGGATATACCCAGACCGACATCGAAGAAGTTGCACGCGTATTTACCGGCTGGACGGTCACCAGAATCCCCGACGAGATGATTCAAGAGTTTCCCGATTACGTCACCAACCCCGTGACGACCGGTCATCACTCCTGGACCACCACCGAGTTGGTGGCCATCGGATCGGTATGGAAATACTTCAAGGGCACTCAGGAACCGACGCCGGATGTTGTCGGCGGACCGACCACGGCCTGGACCGAGTTGGGATATGACGACTCCAGCTGGCTGACGGGCCCAACCGGGATCGGAATGGGCGACGGAGACGATGCTACCGTTCTCACCGATATGCAGAACAACTACATCAGTTTTTATGCTCGCAAGACTTTCACGGTGAACAATCCTGCGACCCCTGACCGCCTCGAGCTCGAAATCGATTACGACGACGGAGTGGTGCTCTATCTCAATGGCACTGAGATCGCGCGAAGCCCAACGATGAATGACGCTCCAACCCCTCCGCCGTTCACTGCCGCATCCGGAAATCACGAGGCGATCGGTCGGCCGATACTCATCGATCTCGATCACTTCAGGCCATTGATGATCGCAGGAACAAATGTCCTGGCGGCACAGGTGCACAACGTCACGATCGGCAATAACGACACATCGTTCCTGCCGCGGGTCACCTCCAATGTCCCGACCTCTCGCCACATCGATCTCAACAACCGGCAGGGTCGGTGGGAGTTCCTATTCGATCCGACTCATCATGACACCGGCGCGAAGACCATCTTCGATGGTACTCCTTACCAGCTCGACATCCCCGACGGACGTCTGGGAGTTGACGGTGTCCTCGACGGAATCGAGTTGCTCGATGCACTAGCTGCCCACCCAGACACTGCCGAGTTCATCTGCATCAAATTGATCCAGAAATTCGTCTCTGATGACATCTCACTGGCCAGTATCTCCGACGGATCAGCACCGCTGGAGTTGCAAGCCTTGCTGGCGGATATGCTGGCGGCCTGGTTCTCGACCGTTCGCCCCGGTCACATCGGGACAGTACTCGAGGTACTTCTTGATCCGATCAATCAACAGGGTCCCTTCTGGGATACCGGAAATGCACGCGCGAAGATCAAAACGCCAGTCGAGTTCATCAACTCGACTTTGCGTTCACTGTATGCGGACGCCAGTAGCGACGACCTTGCCAACTGGATGAAGGATATGGGAATGGATCTGTTCCAGCGCGACGAACCCGATGGGTATTCCGAGATTGGGCTCGACTGGATCGGTACCACAACACTGCTCGAACGTATCAATTTTGCCCGTAGATTCGCTTCCAATGTCGACAATGACTATCAATGGGACATAGGGAACTTCATCGATCCCGCACAGGGTCTTGGTTCCATCGAGGTGGTCGAGGTCTTCGACGAAGTGTTGTTCCAGGGAGCTCTTACCGAAGCCGAGAAGTGCATCGTCATTGACTACCTGGAGACCGATCTCGACGGTCTGCCCTGGCCTCTCGATCCCGACGCCAGCAGTTACGAAACCCGAATCCGCGACATGCTCGGCTTCATGCTGAGTTTGCCGCGCTGGCAGTTCCAGTAGGGGAACAGGAGAAAACCATGTTGAATCGCAGAGACCTGCTTCGTACCGGTGGACTCGCAGCACTGGGGCTGATTATGCCGCCGCTCACTGGTCCTAACTTCCTCGCCAGAAAATTACTCGCCGGTCCTATCGGCGCAGGGACTGGTGCCAAGAAGATGATCTTCATCTGGCAACGCGGGGGCAATGACGCCGTCAATACCGTGATCCCCAGTGGCGATGTGGATTACAGTCAGGTGATTCGCCCCTCGCTATTCATCAGTGACACCGAGGCGCTCGATCTCGGTAACGGGTTCGCCCAGTTACACCCTGCCCTCGACCCACTGATGGAGATCTACAATCACACCTCGCTCAACGGAATCGCGGGTCCAGGGAATCTCGCCGTATTGCACCGGATTGGCTATCCAGAGCAATCTCGCAGCCACTTCAGTGCCCAGCAGTTCTGGGAAAATGGCGTTCCGGGAAATGAAACCCTCGATGAAGGGTTCATCTACCGCCGCTTTGCCAACGTACCGGGATTCCCGGACGACCCCTTCCCGGGCGCTTTCCTCAGTGACGCCCTGGCGCTCTCGATGCGTGGCCCGATTCCGATGCCGGCGTTCCCCGCCACCGAGGATTACTCCTTCTCCGGATCTCTGGCAGAAGTGGAACGGTTCCTCGGAGCGCTTCCCAGTACACCGGGCGGCACCGATGGATACGGCTTCTACGGCGCTTACGGTGGCAAACCCGACCTGGAAGGTGGCCCCTACCGTGACGCCCTGATGCCGACCGGAGTGAAGTTGGGCGAATCGGTGAGCACGGTTCAGCAGGCGCTCGCCCAGGGACCTTATGTTCCAGAGAACGGTGCGGTTTACCCCAACAACACCTTCGGGCAGCAACTCGCCGAGATCGCCATGCTACTGAAAAGAACCCCGGCATCGTTACTTGGAGTCAACATCGGCGGCTGGGATACACATACCGGCCAGGGGCGGCTCACTGGTGCCCATCCGAATATCCTCGACGATCTCGCGCAGGGAATACAGGCGCTCTCTCGTGACCTGCAAGATATGTGGGAAGACACCATCGTGGTCACCGTCTCTGAGTTTGGTCGTACTTCCATCGAGAACGGTTCTTCTGGAACTGATCATGGTGCCGGCACAGCGATGTTCGTAGCCGGCGGAAACGTCATCGGCGGAGTCTACAACTGTGACCCCGGTACCTGGCCAGCTGGCTCTCTGTTCTCGGAGAACGATCGTTACCTGGCTGCGAATACTGACTTCAGGGTTGTCTTCGCGGAAATCTTCGAGCAGCACTTCGGCGATGATCCGGCCACGATGGACCAGTTCATGCCAGGCTACGATCTCGCCGCAGCGCAATACCCGGGTCTGTTCACGCAACTCGGATTCCTCACCTAGGAAGGGCTCCGTGATGCGTCGGGTTGGATCAGGATTATTCCTTTTGGCCACGTTGGTGATCACATCGCCGACGATGGCCGAAGACTACGTCATCAATTTCTTCACTTCTGCCTTCTTGCCGACCAGTATCACCATCGAAGCGGGTGATACTGTCACCTGGAACTGGATAGACGGCGATCATGCACTCACCAGTGGGATTCCCGGTGGCACCCCCGGCACCAACGATGAACCAGGGGCTCTTTTTTCTGCCACCATCAATTCTCAGAACCTATCCTTCACCTATGCCTTCAACGAGATGGGTCAGACCATCGGATTTTTCGATGCCAACAATCCCGCACAAGTGGGGGCTATCACCGTGCTCGACGACACCCTCACTTTCGAGGTGGGCGTCGTCGACAACACCTATATTCCGGTCACCGTGGAGATCTTCGAGGGAGATCGCGTACGCTGGGTTCATGAACCGATGGAGATGCTACACACCATCACCAGCGGGATTCCTGGAGGACTCCCCGGCACCATCGAAGAACCGGGCGCTCTCTTCAATGAAGAATCCTCCGACCTCAATCCCATCTTCGAGTACACCTTTGACAACTCGATGGAGTTGCCCTATTTCTGCGTCCCTCATGTCGCCTTCGGTATGTTCGGTTCTGTCATCATCCAGGACCGCTTTGTGCGTGGGGATTCCGATCGCAACGGAGAACTTGGAATCGGCGATGCGATATTCTCTCTCGGCTATTTGTTCCAGGGGTCTGCAGAACCTGCCTGTCTCGATGCTCTCGATGCGTCTGACGATGGACAGGTCGATATCGCTGATCCGGTGATGCTGCTGGGATACCTGTTCGTCTCGGCACCGCCACCGCCAGCACCATTCCCAACAGAAGGACCTGACAGAACCCAGGACGACCTTCTGTGCCTCCCCTGAAGACCGACGGGGATTGACATAACCTCAGTTATTTCATGGCTTTATCAAAACCCTCAGGGAGCCTCCCCAAATCTGGCCGAATCTGACCTGATCCAGAGTCGCGTTTCGCCTATGATCCAGAGTTCACTCAAATCTCCAGGAAGGATGTTCCTCCATGACTCGAGGGATGCATCTCTTCGCCCTCTTCGTGGCAACCTGCTGGACCGCCCAGGATCTTCCGGCGCAAACCGAACCTCGCGAGGGGATCGAACGCCGAGTACCTGAGGTCCATGCCATCATCGGCGCAGCTGTGATCACGGAACCAGGCGAAATCATTCAATCGGCTACCATCCTCATCGAGGACGGTGTCATCACGGACGTCGGTACCGATGTTCAGATTCCCGCCAACGCCCGCATATGGGACAGAAGTGACCACGTGATCACGGCAGGTTTCATCGACATGGACTACCGCGTCGAAATCGAAACAACCGAAGAGAGTTCCCAGGCAGGAAGAAACTGGAACTCCAAGGTTCATCCGGAGCATGACACCGCCGAAGGCTTTGTCATCGACTCCAATACCGCTTCCGGGTTCAGGAAGGCAGGATTCACCAATGTTCTTGCCGGACCCGAGCAGGGGATTTTCTCCGGCTCGGTGATCTTTACCCGCCTGATCGGTGGGTCCGACCGCAGGGCACTCATCGAGGATGACGTCGCGATCAGCAGTGGCCTGCAAGCTGGGAGAGGCTGGGGTGGTGGTGGATATCCATCCTCACGCATGGGCGCGATCGCGCTGTTTCGCCAGACCCTGATCGATGCCAACTGGTACAGGGAAGCCTGGAGTGCTCACCGGGCCCATCCCGACCACCTGCAGAGACCTGAATCGAATATCTCGCTCGAAGCGCTGTTCCCGGTGATCGACCGCAAGATGCCCCTGGCACTGCGTACTCGTGACGTCCTGGAGATGCTCGCCATCGACAAGGCACTCGAGGAATTCCAGGTCGACACCTGGTACTACGGGAACGGCCAGGAATACATGTGGCTCGACGAGGTCGCCTCCATCGGGTCTCCGATCATCCTGCCGGTGAACTTCCCCGAGACTCCGACCGTTGATGGAGCTTCAGGAGACGCCGGGGTGACCCTGGGAACCCTGGAGAAGTGGGCCCACGCCCCGGAAAACCCGGAGCGTCTTCGTAGAGCAGGGGTCCCCTTCACCTTCACCACCCGCGGTCTCGATTCACCGTCCTCGTTTGCCGCAAAAGTTCGCAATGCGATCGAGCGTGGCCTGCCCTCCGACTTCGCACTCGCAGCAGTGACCACCGAGCCAGCGCGACTGATCGGTGTCGAGGATCGATTCGGTCGGATCGCCGTTGGCAAGACCGCGATGCTGGCGGTCTTCGACGGTTCTCCTTTCGAGAAAGGGAAGAACTGCGTCGAGGTCTGGATCGACGGGATTCGCCATCAAAACCGTCCCGATCCCGACAGCGATATTCGCGGCACCTGGCAGTTGACCATCGACCAGCCAGACAAGCAGCTCGAGATCAACGTAGTTCTTTCCGGATCGGAAAAATCCCCCCGACTCACCGTCAACTTCAACGATGAAACCATCCGACGCAGTCGTTTTAACCGCCAGGGAAACGAAATCGGGATCACTCTTCCCGGTGAACCTTTCGGAGACAGCGGCTTCATTCGCTTCGGAGGAACCATCGGAAGCGACGGCCAGATCCGCGGCACCGTGACCAGCCCCTCACTCATCGCAGCACCCTTCGTCGCGATTCGCACCGGAGATGTTCCTGATGACCAGGAGGATCCGGCAACCGATGAACAGGATGATGACGCCGAGGCCAGTGACGCACCTCCTCGCGCTGCCTGGCGTGGTGGGGGAGGCAGACGTGGAGTCCGACCCGGTGCTCCCGGAGGCCGTGGCAACCGTGCTGCAGCTTTCGGGGCCAGGCGTGGCGGTGGCGGCGGCAGGGGCAACAGTATCAGTGCCGATAAGTTCGAGGGATTCATCGACCGCGAAATAGCTCGCCCGATGGGTGCTTTCGGATCGGTATCGCAGCCCTTCTCTCCGCCATCGGTGCTGATCACCGATGCCACCATCTGGACCTGTGGCCCTGAAGGAATCCTCTTGGAGGCTGACCTGCTGGTGATGGCAGGAAAAGTCGTGGAGGTGGGCAAGAATCTCACCGCCACCAAGGGCACCCACATCATCGACGGCTCCGGCCTTCATGTCACACCGGGCCTGATAGACCCTCACTCTCACACCGCCATCCGCGGAGGAGTCAACGAGGGTACCCAGTCCGTCACGGCAGAAGTGCGGATCGGAGATTCGGTCGACAGTGAAGACATCAACATCTACAGGCAACTTGCCGGTGGTGTGACCGCAGCGCAACTGCTCCACGGCAGTGCCAATCCCATCGGAGGACAGAGTGCCATCGTCAAGTGGCGCTGGGGTTTCACGCCCGAACAGATGAAGATCAAGAACGCTCCCCCCATGATCAAGTTCGCTCTCGGCGAAAACGTCAAGAGATCGAGCCGGGGCAGTGCATCTGAAGCCCGATACCCACAATCTCGTATGGGAGTCGAGCAGATCATCCGGGATGCCTTCCATGCGGCAAACCAGTACAGAGAGATGTGGAACCGTTGGGATAGCGCTGATCGCTCGACGATGTTGCCACCGAGGAGAGATCTTGAACTCGACGCTCTCGTCGAGATTCTCGAGGGTACTCGCCTGGTACACTGCCATTCTTACCGTCAAGACGAGATCCTGATGCTGATGAGAGTCGCCGAGGATTTCGACTTCACCATCGGAACCTTCCAGCACATCCTCGAGGGCTACAAGGTCGCCCCGGAAATGGCGCGTCACGGCGCGTCCGGCTCGACCTTCAGTGACTGGTGGGCTTACAAGTTCGAGGTCTACGACGCGATCCCCTATAACGGTGCCCTGATGAGGAAAGCAGGGGTGAACGTTTCCTTCAACTCCGATTCCAGTGAACTCGCCCGTCGCCTCAACCTGGAGGCGGCCAAGGCGGTCAAGTACGGCGACGTGCCTCCGGCAGAAGCGTTGAAGTTCGTGACCCTGAATCCTGCCTACCAGTTGCGTCTCGACGACAGGATCGGATCACTGGAGCCTGGCAAGGATGGGGATTTCGTCATCTGGTCAGGGGATCCACTGTCCGGATACACCATGTGCCTGCAAACCTGGATCGATGGACAGCGGTTCTTCGATCGAAACGAGGATCGGGTGATGCGTGAGCGCGACAAGGAACGCCGCGAATCCCTGATCTCGATCATCCTGGATTCCCAGCTCTCAGGAGCCCGGGAACCCAAGTCCGAGGAAAGCGGAGAGGAGGGAAGCCGATGAACTTCTCCACCTGTAACAAGACCTTCATCTTGATTCTGATGCTCTCGGGCATCGCAACCATAACCTCGATGGCACTCTCTTCCGATCCAGTCCCGGCTCCCGAGCAATCGGGCCCCATCGCCATCGTCGGTGCCACCATTCACCCGGTAGATCGGGCGCCCATCGAAGATGGAACCATCATCTTCGATCGCGGACTGATCACCCACGTCGGATTCAGGGTCCAGCTTCCCGCAGGTTGCCAGGTGATCGATGCCTCCGGGAAACACGTTTACCCGGGGCTCATCGCTTCCGCGACCAGCATGGGACTCATCGAAATCAGTTCGATTCAGGCCACGATAGACCGGCGAGAAGCCGGCAATCTCAATCCGAATGCCCGAGCTGCCAGTTCCGTGAACCCCGACAGCGAACACATCCCCGTGGCCCGCGCCAACGGCATTGCGCTGGCTGCGACACGTCCCAGTGGTGGACTGATCTCCGGACAGTCAGCGCTGTTGCGTCTCGACGGATGGTCCTGGGAAGATCTGGCCGTCACCCAGAACCTGGGTATCGAGGTCCAGTGGCCCTCGATGGGAGGACGTCGTCGCTTCTTCGAGAACGAAGATGCCCACGCTGAGGGTCACGATCACGAAGGCAGTCCGACCATCGAACCGCGCGCGGAGGATAATCCGCGAGACACCTCCCGCAGAGCTCGCGTGGATGAAATCCGCGAGTTGTTCGAGCAGGCGAAAATCTACTGCAAGAGTCGTCCTGCCGGATGGAAGATGTCCGATGGAAAAGCGCCAGATCTCCGGCTCGAGGGGTTACGCTCTGCTGTCGAGAGGACATGCCCTGTCTTCATTCATGCCGAAGGAGCCCGTGAGATCCGGGCTGCTGTCGAGTGGGCTCTCGGAGCCGAACTGCGACCCGTGATCGTCGGCGGACGGGATGCGCCGCAGGTGGCGAGTTTCCTCGCCGAGCGAAATGTTCCCGTCATCTACGGTCCGGTTCATCGCCTGCCGGCAAAACGTGATTCCGCCTACGACGAACCCTTCACCGCTCCTGCTGCCCTCGCACGGGCAGGGGTCGAGTTCTGCATCGGTTCCTTCGATACCTCGAATGTCCGTAACTTGCCCTACCACGCAGCAACAGCTGCCGCTTATGGGCTCGGAGCGGATAAGGCACTCGAGGCGATCACTCTGGCTCCAGCGCGAATCTTCGGAGTTTCCGATCGGTATGGCTCACTGACTCGCGGCAAATCCGCGACGATGATCATCACCGATGGAGATCCGCTGGAGATTCCCACCCATGTGGAGGCGATGTGGATCGATGGGCGCTCCATCGATCTGACCAGTCGCCACACTCAGTTGAGGGACAAGTACACCGAGAAGATCCGGCGTCAGGCGGAGCGCCGCGCCTTCTGATCCAGGCGAACTGTATACGTAGAACGAAAAAGGGGCCGAGGTGGATAACACCTCGGCCCCTTTTCTGTATCGCAACTACACCATCAGGCTTCTTCCGCACTTGCTTCTCGTCCCTCCAGGGCTTTTATCGAACGGCGATGGAAACTTGAAAGCAAACTGACGGCAAGAAGTGCACCACACAGAGCCATGAACATATCCCCCTGTGCATCCCAGATGTCCCCTTGGTGGCCAAGCCACTCAGGTCCCTCTTTATCACCTGGATAGAACGCGATCACCCATAGCCACTCCAGAATTTCGTAAAACGCACTAAAAGCTAAGGCCGCACAAACCGCAGTAGTCGAGATGATTTTCATGTTCGTCAATTCAATACGACGACTCAGCCATTCGACAACCAGTAGTGCGGGTGTCACCCCCTGCATGAAATGCCCCACTCGATCAAAATGATTTCTCTGGAGATCGAACTGTTGCTGGATCCAATCAAACAAAGGCATTTCTGCATAGGTGTAATGAGCACCCAATGCCAGGATGACGTAATGGATGAAGACCACAGATAGAAAGAAATTAGAAAACCGAAACTGCTTCTGTATGCAGGCCAGAAACAAAACTCCTGCGATACCCAGCATCAATTCGAAAACCCAGGTAAATAAATCCGCGGTTCCGATGAAAGACCAGACCGTTACAAGAATAGTCCCGATCAAAAAAAGACGCATCAAGCCCCATTTCGACTTAACAATAGTCACGTGTTCGTCTCGGGAATTGATCATACCGCCAGACACTGATCGCATCTTGACTGGCTCGATCAGATACCGGAGCATCCTCGAACAACTTAAACTGGCAACCACGTGTACGGAATCGAGGACTCAGGTTGCTCCTCATGCATCTACTGGCATCCCTTCTGACGATAACGGTCATACCTGGACCGACAAACCAGGTACAGGACCCTGCCATCGTCGCTGCAGAAGCCAGTTTTCAAGCAGGAGACCTTGCCGGAGCCGCCAAGCAATGTCGGGCAATCCTGAGCGGCCAACCCGACAGGGCTGATGCACTGCACCTGCTGGGCAAAGTTACCTTCATCGCGGCAAAGTCCATCGGGGAGTTCTCCAAATCTCTGCAAGCTTATGGTGAATCCGAATGGGCTTTTCGGCGCCTGTTACAGATTGCACCACAACGAGATGAAACCAGAATCGAACAGACCCTCGCCGTCTGCGCCCAACAACGAGGAGCAAGCCTGCAAGCAATGACGTACGCAAAAAGAGCGACAATCCTGGGACCGAGAAACTCCAACGCCTTCCGCCTGCTGGGAGAATGCTCTTCCGACCTGGGCCAAACTGCTGAAGCCATCGAAGCATTGCTTACATCCCTTGAGATTGATCCTACAAACGTGGATGTGGTCTGGCTGCTCGCCAATGAATACAACGAGGCAAAGAAGCCTCACATGGCCATCGCTTTGATAAGTAAAACTCTGGCCAACTACTCCCTGGATTCGAAAAGTTCAACGACTTTATATCAACTGCTCTATGACAGCCATCTGGCATCGAACGATTCAATCAGTGCCCTGTCAGCCATCGAAAATGTTGTCCGAATCGATGCAAAGAACGCAAGGGGTGCCATCGAATACGCTTCTTCTCTATATCGTCTGAGCCGATTCGAAGAAGCGAGAAAAGCGGCTCTCCATGCGCGAAGTCTTCAGGTGATGGACTCCACTCTGCTGGCGATTATCGCGCTCAAACTCGGTCAACTGCTGATGCACGAACAGAAATATCCCGAAGCCATCGCCGAATTCAGGATTTCTTTACAAGAAGATCCCACCGACCTATCGGCCTTACAATCACTGGCGGGTGCACTCCGTAGAGTCGGCGAAGAAGAACAGGCCCGATCGATCCTCAAACATTATCGCCAGGTGCGTGCTGCCAGGGAAAATCTCGAAAAGAACCGGATCCTCTACCGCTCTCAACCACAGAAC
Organism: Planctomycetes bacterium UBA1146; assembly: GCA_963854815.1. GTDB lineage: Bacteria > Planctomycetota > UBA8108 > UBA1146 > UBA1146 > UBA1146. Next base: position 12,573 of record CAWLAN010000009.1, on the reverse strand, counting down.
CAGTCAGCACAGGAGAAGATCATCCGAGCATTGATCACTCTGGGACGTCTCGACGAAGCAGGGAAACAACTGGAACTACGTCAGCGAAAATTCCCGGATAACCCGAGCCAAAGTGAACTCATTCGCCTGATGGCGGAGTCAAAATCGAAGTGAAATATTACTTTCTGTTCACGATCCTCATCTTCATCGGCTGTTCGCGAGCTCCGGAACTGCCAGGAGCAGCGACATCAAAACCCCTCGCCGGTCCATTTCTTTTCAACGTCGAGGATGATTCGATTCCATTCATTCACGATTCCGGGGCACGTGGTCAGCGGCATATCTGCGAGATTGTTGGTTCCGGAGCAGGATTTTTTGATGCCGACGGAGACGGAGACCTCGATCTATTCATGGTCAACGGAGCCCCTAAATCACCTGATCCAGACACCCCACCTCCTCGGGATGTATTGCTGATCCAGGAAAACGGAGTCTTCCTCGACCAGGGGGAAGCATGTGGGATCCAGGGCTACGAACACGGACTCGGACTCGCCATCGGCGATATCGATTCGGATGGTGATCAGGATATCTTTGTCGCCAATGACGGCCCTGATCGCCTCTACATCAATTCTGGCACCGGCAACTTCAGCGAAGAATCAGCGATAAGAGGAATCGATATCAAGTCCCTTTCCAGTGCGGCAATTTTCGTCGATATCGATCTCGATGGAGATCTCGACTTGTTTGTTGGTTCTTATCTCGCGTTCGATGAAAAAACCTTTGTCCCCTGTGAACAGGAAGGACACGAGATTTACTGTGGCCCGGGCAACTACCCTCCTGTTCCGTGCTACTTGTTGCTCAATGACGGCAAGGGGCATTTCCAGGACGTGAGCATTGCCAGCGAAATTGCCCGTTACCCGGCCAAGGCTCTCGGAGTGTTGAGCATCGATATCGAGGGCGACGGTGACTTCGATCTGTATGTCGCCAACGACGGGGAGGCCAACTTTTTACTGGTCAATCGCTGGAAGGAAGAGGGGCGCCTGCGTTTCGACGAAGAAGCGCTGATTGCCGGCTGTGCATATGGTGAAGGAGCCAAGGCAGAAGCAGGAATGGGAGTAGAGGCGGCAGACCTGGACGGTGACGGAGATGAAGAAATCCTCGTGACGAACCTCGAAGCCCAATCAAACTCTTGCTACCGCAATGACGGTGGCGGAATGTTCATGGAAACCAGTTTCTCCAATGGTATCGCACCACCAGGGTTGCCACTTATTGCCTTCGGTATTCGCGTACTCGATGCAAATCTCGACGGCCATCTCGATATCTTCATCGCAAACGGTCATATCAATGATCGCGTTGCTTATTTTCGAGGCGGCGTTTCCAGTTTTGCTCAACCTGACCATCTCTTTCTAGGAGATGGGAAGAGATTCCAGCTAGCCCCTTACTCCAGCCCGGTCGAGACGGAGACTGTTGCGCGTTCGCTTGTCAGCGGAGATATCGACAATGATGGAGATCTCGATCTATTGATCACGAACTGGAATCGAACCCCGAGACTGCTCCGATCGACGATGAGTGGCAAGGCTCCCGTGCTGGGGTTGCTGCTGGAAGGCAGCCCGCCGGCAAGCAATATCGATGCAATCGGCGCCAGAATCACTGTTCGTGCAGGAAACCGTACCCAGGTGCGAGAACACAGAATCCAGTCGTCTTACTTCTCCAGCCATGACCCACGGCAATTGTTCACCTTGCCGATGGGGGCCACTTCAGCTCTCGTCACCATTCGCTGGCCCGATGGAAGTGATGATGAGTTTCAACTGGAACCCGGTAGTTACCATCACCTCATTCAAGGAAAAGGGCTCACCTCCAGTACCGCGTTCAAGCCTCCTCGCTGAATACGCCCGCAGCGCCCCTCTTCTGGTTCCATCGCAAAACATACCATTCATTCCTGTGCTCGGGGGCCTGCAACCAGATCGGCAAGTTGGTACTTTTTCGAGTGAATCACTTCACCGTTTCCTCGAATCAGCCGGCAGTGCATCTTGGGCTCTGAACCGCTGGCATCCGCCTCCACGTGAAGAAACACATTCTTCTCACCGCCGTCAAAAACGAGAGACGGGTGAGGAGCATTGGCCGCACCAATCACCGAATTCGCCAGTGGTGAAGTGATCCATTCGTCAACGGGATAACCGGCTCCATCTTGCGCTGGATAGGAGAGATGGCGACATCGATGAATGTCGCCGGTGACGATCAATACTCCTGAAATCGAATTCTCGCGTATATGATCGAGAAGTCCCTGACGCTCATGGGGGTAGTAGCCCCAGTGGTCGACTTTACCGGGGCGAGTCGCACCATTGAAAATCATGCCACAGGTGATGATCTTGAACGGCGCTCTCGATTCTTCCAGTCCTTGCTTCAACCACTTCCACTGGGCAGCACCGAGCAAGGTCGGACGATCTGCATCGAAAGGCGACGGCTCCGTGCGGCCATACCAACGTGTATCCAGGATGAACAGCTCGATGGGCCCTATCCGGTGCTTCGAGTAGATCCCGCCGCCCGTGTCGTCCCCGATCGGTCCCAGCGCATGGTATTCAGAGAATGCTTGTCGTGAATTGGATCGCCCTGGGATCTTGCCCACCGAATCATTCTTGCCGTAGTCATGGTCATCCCAGGTCGCCAGAATCGGAATCCTACGAATGAGTGCGGCGACGTGCTGCTGTTGCCAGAATCTACGATACGCCGCTCGCTGACGCTGCAGATCGGTCGTATCGATGTAAGGAGTATCGCCCAGTAAAACCAGAGCGTCGGGCTCGAACTGGCCGATCTGTCGCCAGATCTCACCATCGGCGTAATGGTTCGGATTGGCACAAGATCCGAACACCAGAGTCGCGCGCCCCCTCACCAGCGGAGGTCCAACGATGATCTGATCAGCCCCCTCCGCAACAGCAACTCCATCGGCCAGAATGCGGTAACGATATCGATGCCCGGGAAGCATTTTCGCCTTCAATATCAGTTCCACCGTCAAGTCTCGCTGCTCGGTGGATGTAGCGCGATCCCTGGCCAGTTCCGCTCCCTCGGCATCGAGGAGGATCGCCTCGATCGTCTGATCAGCCCTGGCTGCCCGACACCAGATGCGGACCTGTTCGGATTCGACCACGCCCACCATCGGTCCTGCGCTGAGGGCCACTGGGGATTCGGGTTCATCCAGAAACACGCCACCATCGGACACCAGCAGCGCACTGATCAAGATTGACATCCACAGCATGAAACCCCTCCTCGAAAAAGAACCCGATTCACACCAACCCGGGTGTACCGGATGGTAGGGGACTCGCGCTATCCTCCACAGCGAAAAGAGGACAGATGGGTCGCTATGAGCCAGGTGGAATCCGCCTGCTGCTATTAGGACTGGCAGTTCTGATGCCTTCGATATGGCTCGATACGAGCCTCACCGGTAGTGATGAATACAACCTCACGTTTCGTACTACCCTCGAGACCGCTGCCAGCGAGGACTGGTCTATTCCTACTCTCGATGGGGAACCTCGCCTGCGAAAACCTCCTCTGTATTACTGGTTGCTGGCCTCTTCGACTCAACTGTTCGGATCGAGCCCCTTCTCCCTACGAATCTGGGGGGTATTGGCCGGAGTGTTACTGGCCATCTTTACTGCCATCCTTGGCAAACGCTGTTGTGGAGCCAATCCGACCCTGACGTTCCTGCTGCTCATCTCCACCGTAGGACTCGCTACAGAATCAAGACGTGCGATGCTCGATGTGCCGATGGCATTTCTCATCATCTGCTCGATGGAACGATTGCATCACTGGAAAACCACTGGAGGAACCGGAAAGGCGGCAATGTCGGGGTTGCTGTTAGGAGTGGCAATCCTCATCAAACCAACCGCCCTCATTTTCGGCTGTACCGGGGCAATCAGCCTCTTGCTCGTGGGTCCCGGACGCGCCCCAACGGCGCGCCTGAGAGATCTCGGCATCGCGCTGTTCGTGCTGCTCGTGGTCGCCACACCCTGGTGGTTTCTGGTGGCTGATCGATACCCGCAACTGTTGCAGCAAATCTGGCAAGAACAGGTCACCCGAAGAGAATTCTCCTGGTTGCATGTCGAGGCGATTCCCTCGCTTCTGGGCGGGCTGCTCGGGTTGATATTGCCGTGGTCCATCGTCGCCATCGCAGCTCTCTTCACATTCTTGCGGAGCAAGGCCGCTGGGCTCGAAACACCAGAACGTTGGCTCGTCGTGTGGGTAATCCTCTCGACGATCCCGTTTTTGTTCATGAAGACCTTCGAACGCTATCTGATCCCCGTGCTCCCGGTGCTGGCGATTCTCGTTTCATCTCATCTAGAAGCGCTCGATCAGCAAGCGCGAAGAAAACACCTACTGATCGCCACGACACTGATCGGGATCCCCTGCCTTTTGATCGCTGGATTCGTCGGCTGGTTTTCTTGCTCACTGATCGCAGCGGCCATCATCGTGGGCGCCTGGCTTGTCATGTTGATCGTCTCTTTCGATGGCTCCGCTACCAGCAGTGCGCTTGCGGGAGCGGCGCTTCTTGCCGTGGTGATGGGGATCGCCCTCCCATCGGTCGGAATCGGCGCCATTCCGCGCTTTCCGGCGGCATGCCACGATTCTCCCCGTGTCTTCGTCGGTTCACAATTTCTCGGCACACTGCCGCTGCGAGAAGGAGGTTTGATAGCCACCCTTCCGGCAGATCCACGTGCACTCGCGATTTCACTTCCGGAGGGTAAAACGACCTTGATCCTGAAGGATGACGATATCCCCGCGCTGGAAGAAGCTCTCCTGCTGGCTGGACGAAATGCCAGAAAAGTAGCCACCTTCGGGACCTTTCGATCGAGAAAGACATTTGTTCGTTTCCCTCGTCAGGATGTCACTGTCAAAGACTGGAAAACAGCATTCAGAGACCGCTCCCTCGACTCTCTTCGCATACCGTGCTCCATCTTCTTGATGGAACACGGTCCTTGACCGTGCTCTTTTCTACGATTGGGATACTTACCGGGAGGTGCTGATGTTTTCCACGCTGATATTGACTGCAAGTTTGGCGTTGGTCGGAATTTCATCCACGGCCGATGGAGGAGAATACGAACCTAACTGGGAATCGTTGGCCCAGCATCCGACCCCGCAGTGGTTTAGCGATGCGAAGTTCGGAATCTTCATTCACTGGGGCGTCTACTCTGTTCCTGCGTTCTGTGACACCAGTACCTACTCCGAGTGGTACCAGTGGTGGCTCGACACCAACAGCCACGGTGGCAAGGTGCGGGATTTCCACCACCGGGTTTACGGTGAGGACTTCGAGTACCGCCAGTTCGCTCCACTCTTTCGCGCAGAACTCTACGATCCTGCCGAGTGGGCACGAGTCTTCCGTCGATCCGGTGCCAAGTACATGGTCATCACCAGCAAGCACCACGACGGCTTCTGCCTGTGGCCCAGCGACGTCGCCAGTGAGGTGCGGGGGTATCCGTGGAACAGCGCCGAAGTCGGTCCGAAGAGAGATCTTCTCGCCGATTTGTTCGCCGCCTGCCGGGAGGAAGGGGTACGCCCCGGTCTCTACTACTCCTTCATGGAATGGCACAACCCGCTCTATTCCTCTGAGCGATCGCGCTACGTCAACGAGGTGATGATCCCGCAGATCCAGGACCTGATCACGCGCTACCAGCCGGAGGTCTTCTGGCCCGACGGCGAATGGAACTTCCCCGACAAAGTGTGGCGCTCCGCCGAGATCCTCGAGTGGATCTACGAGAACGCTCCCAACGCTGACTCGATCGTCGTCAATGATCGCTGGGGCAAGGGACTGCGCGGCCAGGTGGGCGACTACTCCACCACCGAATACGGCAATCTCGGTAACTCATCCGGCAAGGGCATGCGTCAACAACGCCCCTTCGAGGAGTGCCGCGGTATCGGCCACTCCTTCGCTTTCAACCGGGCCGAGAACTACGACATCTATTCCTCCCGCACCGAGTGCATCCAGATGCTGATCGATCTGGTATCGAAGGGCGGCAATCTGCTGCTGGATATCGGGCCCGACGATGACGGGACCATCCCACTGATCATGGTTGATCGGTTACTGGCGATGGGTCGTTGGCTCGATGTTCATGGCGAATCGATCTACGGCACCACCAAAGGTCCACTCCAGAAACTCAGTTGGGGGAGATCGACCTTGAAGGGAAACAACCTCTATCTGCACATCTACGACTGGCCGGAAGATGATCGGCTCACCGTCTCGGGCTTGCTGACTGTAATCACCAACGCCACGCTGCTCGGTGATCGAGTCGCCGATCGAAACCTGAATATCGACACTTCGAAATATGCATCTCCCGTCATCTCGCTTGCAGATCTCCATCCCGACGAGCATGTCTCCGTCATCCGGCTCCAACTGGCTGGACCTCCCGAAATCGATGAATCAAATCACCCGGACAGCGATGGCATCCACCACCTGCTTGCTTCTTCGGTTCAGATTGCAGGAGGTACACTGCGACTGGAAACTCTCAAGGATCCAGACTTCCCGGATGAACCAAATCTGGGCTACTGGACGGACACCGGTTCAACCGCCAGTTGGACCCTGGCCACCGCAGTCGATCAGCAATACCAGATCGAGGCTCTGTGCGCAGTCTCTGCAGGGGCGACCGGAGGAATCCTGGAAATCCGGCTCGGCGATGAACTGGCAGTTCACACCTTCGAGAAGGACACCGGTGCCTGGAACCAATTCGAGTGGATGACTCTGGGGCAGATCGTCGCCAAGGCGAAAAAATCCGAGTTGGTCCTACAGGCTCGCGAAGTCGGCCCTGAGGCGCTGGTCAACATCCGCAGATTGCGGCTAACCCCCACAGCTCAGGATTGAGAGTCCATCTCTCGCTCGGGAGCCTTTAGCGCCTCGTGGAATCGATGGGAATAGCGATATAGCACCGGCACCACCAGCAAGGTCATGACGGTCGCCACCATCAGTCCTGCAACAAATACGGTGGCAAAGGGGCTCCACCTGACATCGAAATGGGGGATTCCGATCGCCATCGGCAGCAACCCGGCAATTGTCGAGATGGTGGTCATCAAGATCGGTCGCATCCGTTCATGCCCCGCAATACGCAGCGCATCATCGAGCGGCAATCCTTCTCTTCTTCTGCGCTGGATGAAATCCATCAATATGATGGCATCATTGACCACAATCCCTGTGAGCCCGACCACCGCTATGAAAGCAGAAACCGTGATATAGGACCTCTCCTCCCTCACCCAGCCAGTCGGTAGCACATCCGAGAACAGCGCCAGCATTGCCATCACCAGTACCACTCCCGTGAAGGAAAAAGCCACATTCGACAGAATCACGAAGGGGTGGAATACTGAACTGAACTGGGCCGAAAGGATCAGATAGATGACGAAGACGGCGATCCAGAACGAGACGAACAGGGTCTCAAACGATCGATTGGTCGATTGGGCTTCCCCCTCGAAGTTGAAGGAGACGCCCGGCCTGGAGCGAACTTCATCTCCCAGGACATCTTCGATCACGAAGGAAACGGTATCGGAGTTGATGATGGCATCGGGTGCCAGATTCCCGGTGATGTTGACCGATCTCTGAAAATGGCGTCTGCGCAGGATCCCGGGTTCATTGGATCCCTCGATGGTGCCAATTTCGCCAAATCTGAGCACACCTGTGTCACTACCGCGAGCCACGGGTAAACCGAGAATCGCTGTAGGATCCCGGGTTGCGTCTTGATGGAATCGAACACGGATCGGGATCTCATCATCGGTCCGCAGGTAATCACCGACATAAATCCCATCGAAAGCGCCGGCGATGAAAGTGCGGACCTGCCCCGGATCGACGCCATGTACCGCCATCTGTTTCTCATCCGGGATAAACGTCAAGGCATATGATTGTTGATCGAGATCGCTGGCCAGGTCGACCACACCCTCCAGGCGCCCACCCGGCTGCGATTCATCGCTGAGTAACTGATAGACTTTGCGCGAGATCTCATCGACTCCTTCTGGGTCGCCGCCTTGAACTCTCACCGTCACTGGAGCTCCGATGGGGGGGCCATCCTTCTGGCCAGTGACCTCGATTCTGACACCCTTCTCTAACCAGCGTTGCTGCAACTTCTGACGGATGGCTTCGATGGCATCGTTGGGATTGTCATACACTCGCTCCGATCGGATCGGAAACTCTGCCATGATCAGACCGAACTGATGACTGAACTGGGGGCGGTACGTCGTATCGAGTTTCATTCCCGACAGGCCAACGGCAACTTCGACCAAACCGGTTTCCCGCAATTCCCTGGACAATTGTCGCACGATGTCATCGGTCTGGTTCAAACTCGTTCCAGGCCTGGTGTTGACGGCAATGTGTAAAATCGAGGTGTCTTCAGGGAAAAACACCAGTTTCAGCATCGGCCTCATGCCCAGCGTTGGCCCGAACCAACTCTGGACGACGATCCCGATCGCTCCCACGAACAAGAGAGCCGCCAGCAGCAACACCCGGATGCCGTTGGCCTGGTTCCACAGAAATATCCGGTCGTAGAACCTGGACAACTTGCCGATAAAGCCAGGCCTCGACAGATAGGCCTCGACCCCTTCGTGAACCTCTGGCCGGTCGACTTGTTCCGGGCCGAGCAGGCGATCGAGATCGCAGATGTGAACCGGCAAGATGATGAGGCATTCGATGAGGCTCACCCCGAGGGCAACCGCGACGGTGATGGGCAAGAGCGTAAAAACATCCCCAACCGTCCCCGTCATCAACAGCATCGGCAAGAACGCCGCTATCGTTGTCAAAGTCGCCGAACAGATCGGAAGGATCACTTCCGAAACTCCATCGACAACCGAGTCGCGCAAACCCTTTCCCAGTTCACGATGTCTGCGGATGTTCTCGAGTACGATGATGGCATCGTCGACGATGATGCCGACCGTCAGTACGAAACCAATCAGGGTAATCTCATTGATGCTGCTACCCATGGCGTGAAACACAATCAATGTGCCCAGAAACGAGAACAGGATCCCGCTGACCGTGAGCACCGCCGAGCGGCAAGTGAAGAACACAAACAGTGCCAGGGAGCCAAGCGCAAGAATCTCGAGCGTGGTGTCCTGGCTAGAGGCCACCACCGCCGTCGAGATGACCGTCAACAACAGAGCCACTCCCGAAGAGGCCCAGCCCCTCTTGCTCAGGAAGAAGAACAGCGAAGCGATGACCAGGCCAAGGGCCAGCATCAGGCTGTCGTGAAGAACCGCCATCGATTCATTGATCTTGCGGGTCGAATCGAGGATCGCATGAATCTCGAAAGGCAGTTCGCTACGAGACTTCCGAAACTCATCGATAGCGAGGAGGACGTCATCACGGATCGTTTTCGCGTTGGCGGATTTATCCTTGAGAACCCGGCACCCGATCGATTCGCGCCCATCGAGACTATTCCCCACCGTTCCCCGGATCGCGGATACACCGGTTTCTTCGGGATCGACCAGGTCCGCAACGGTGACGAAAGCACCATCACCGACACTTTTCACCACAATACCGAGCACCCCGGAAGCGTCGCGAGGACGGGTATCGATCCGGATGAAGCGTTCGCCGAGCGCGGTGTCCAGCTCTCCTGCCGGTAGGGTCCCGCCGTGGGCAGAGATCGCTGCCAGCACTTCGGCGAAGGCCACCCCGTACCGATCTAGTTTTTTCGGATCGATGGAAACCAGAAATTGATCGAATTCATCACCGGCGAAATCGATCCTCTTCACGCCAGGAATACGCTCCAGTCGATCGCGAAGTTCTTTGGCCAGCAACGTCAGGGCTCTTTTGTCCAGGTTTCCATCGTCCGAGTTCACCAGCATCACCTGGATCACAGGAACCCATGAGTCGACATCCAGTTCCGCGAAGTAAGGCTGAAGAATTTTTCCGTTGACCTGTGGCAAACTGTTCAGCACCGAGAGCACCCGCAGCCTGAACTGGTCGTATCCACTCTTGTGATCGGCATCATCGGCGAACTTGACGACTACCTCACTGCGACCCGGCACCGAGGTGCTCGCAACGTACTCGGTGGCCTCCAGCCCCCTGACAACGTCTTCTACTCGACGAGTGACGAGCCGCTCGACCTCATCGGCAGAGGCCCCGGGATAGCGCAACGTGACCTGAACCTGACGAAAAGAGATGTTGGGAAAAACCTCGACCGGAATGCCAGGGAGAACAACCAGGAGCGCAAACATGATCAGGCCGAAGAAGGCGATGTTGATCGGCACCGTCGCCCGTAGGATTCTCGAGAGGAAACGCTTCACGGTCTTCCCCCCTAGGGCTCGACGAGAACAGCGCCGCCAGGAAGTTCTCCCGGGAGCACGATCCATGCTGAATCATCGAACCGCACCGGCGTCACGACGTAGGTCTTGCCCTCCTGTGTCTTCACCAGCCACTGCTCCAGACGCTGGGACAGGAAGCGACGGGGGATCCTCACTCCACCGGAACGGTCTGCGACCTCGAGTACCGTTCGGATCTCGATACCGCCGCCGGTTTCCGGAGGTTCCAGGATCAGTTCTTCGGCAGGGATGCGAATTACAACCCTTCGACGTAGCGTCCGGGGATCCGGGATTGCTCCGACGAACGTGATGGTGCCGCGGAGTTCGGTGTCATCGGCAACCCGTTGCATGCGCAATGGAGTCGTCGCCAACGACCTGATCTCATCTTCTGCCATCGGTATCTCGATCTCGAAAGCCGACAGGTCGGCCAGTACCAGCAACGTCGCTCCGGGAGCGACGCCAGTACCAGGTTCGACCAATCGCTGCTCCACACGCCAACCACCCGGGGCCTTGAGGATCAAGCGTTCGATCCTTGCCGCGATCACGGCAACTTCGGTTTCCGCGACCTTCACTGCAGACTCCGAATCCCGTTTGGTGGATCTCGCGACCTCCAGGGTCGTTCTCGCCAGCTGCTCATCGAGGGTGACCCGGTCCAGATCGCTCTCGGTAGCATTTCCCTCGCTATAGAGATCCTGGATGCGCTTCTTCTCTCGCAATGCGATCTGTGCTGCTACTCGAGATTGTTCAACCAGCAATTGCGATTTCAGTTCTTCGTTTCGAGCCATCTCGAGAGCGATCCCTGATCCCTTGAGCATTTCCTGCTCGACGCTGGAGTCGAGGTAGGCGACCGGAGTCATCGCATCGGGCCTTCCCGGCACCAGATCTCCCTCTTCGACGGTAATCTTCACGACCAGTCGGGCAATATCGGAGTTGAGGGAGAGGGTGCGTACCGGCCTGGTGAATGCCGTGAACGATCGTTGAGCCACAACCGGATGGTCGAACGGGCGCCATGTCTCGGGATCATCCAACTTCTCCGGTGAGCCTGATAAGACTGTCGAGAGCATGAGGATCTGCGGGTAAAACAAGTTCAACCTCCACGGGAGTCAGATCTGACACCTCGTACGGGCTCAGAGAGCACAGACCGTGCTGGATGCTCCAGGATGGCTACCTGGAGAGCGGTCGTCAACGAATCTCTTCCGTGGCGGACAAAGGAGGTGATCGTGATCATGCATCTTCCCGATCCCGTTGGGTTGCGGGTGATGGGAAACCTTCTCGACTCGGTGGCAGAAGAGATGGGTACGGCACTGGAACGCTCCGGTGTTTCCCCGAACATCAAGGAGCGCCGTGATTATTCCTGTGCCATCTTCGATGCGAATGCTGAACTGGTAGCCCAGGCTGCCCATATTCCGGTCCATCTCGGGGCGTTGCCCGTTTCGGTCAGAGCAGCCTCCCGGCACTGCCCTCTCGCCGAAGGCGATATCGTTCTTCTCAACGATCCCAGACTCGGCGGAACTCATCTTCCGGACATCACCTCGGTCCAGGCCTTTCGTGTCAATCCAGACGATGCCAAGCCGTGCGCGTATCTTGCCACGCGAGCACATCACGCTGATGTCGGGGGAGTTGTTCCAGGGTCGATGGGAATCACTGCCTCGCTGGAAGAAGAAGGGGTCATCATCCCTCCGACCACCTGGGTGCGCGGTAATAAAAGACTACCGGTGGTGGAAGATGAGTTGCTCGGCCCGATGCGAGATCGTAGCGAGAGAATCGGCGACCTACTCGCGCAGCGAGCCGCCCACGAAGTGGGACAGCGCGGCCTTCGGCGCATCATCGAAAGGATCGGCTCGAGCGCACTCCAGGTCGGTTTCAGGCGCCTACAGGATGCAGCGGATCGACACGTCAGAAGCCTATTCGACAGGATTCCCGACGGCACTTACCAGGCACAAGACATCCTCGACGACGACGGGTTCGGCTCCAGGCAGTTAAAAGTCTGCGTTTCGATCGAGATCAGTGGAGACAAGGCCCGTTTCGATTTCTCAGGAACCGCACCGGCTTGCAAGGGGCCGATGAACTGCAACGCTGCGGTGGTACATTCCGCAGTGCAATACCTCATCCGGTGCCTCGCCGGTGAGGAGGTTCCCACCAGTGGGGGTACTTTGCGGGCAGTCTCCATCGACATTCCTGAAGGAAGCCTGCTCGACCCCCCCGAGGGGAGCCCGGTCGCTGGTGGAAACGTAGAAACCTCCCAACGGCTGGTCGATGTCTTGCTTCTGGCGATGGCATCCGCGCTCCCGGAAATCATCCCCGCCCAATCGCAGGGGACGATGAACAATCTGGTGATCGGAA